>NZ_JBNAGB010000011.1:0-48924 GCF_049800975.1 Sagittula sp. S175 | reverse complement strand
CCCCCCCCGGGTCGCTTGCCGAAGGCAAGCGAAACCGCTCGACAACACTCCGATCAATACGCTGCGTTCACCGCAAAAGCAGCGGCATCGCCAGCCAGTCCGCTATGGCGTCCGCAACCGCGTTGGGCTGTTCCAGCATGGCCAGATGTGCCGCTCCGTCGATTACCCGCAAGGCCGCTCCCGGGATGAGCTCTGCCATGAACTGATGGCGTTTCACCGGCAGTTGCCTGTTCTCGGCACCGCACATCACCATAGTTGGCATCGCCAGCTTGCGCAGTGTGCTTTGCTGGTCGCGCCGACGTTGCTGCGCACGGGTCTGGCGGATGAACACCTCTGACCCCAGACCTTGCGCCATGTCCTTGACCAGCGCGACGATCTCGGAACGCCACGGACTTGGGGTCAGTTCGGACAAATGCAACACCTCGTCAATCACGCTCTCGAATTTGCCTGTCTTTGCGCGAATGATCTGCGGGTCGCGCAAGGCCGCCTGCTGCGGCGTCTCGGGCAGCGGAGAGGTGTCGATCAGGCAAAGCCGCGTCAGCCGGTCCGGCGCGCGCCGTGCGACCTCCATCGCCACGACGCCGCCCATGCCACACCCCGCCAGTGCGAAGCGCTTCGGCAATATGTCCAGAAGGTTCGAGGCAATCTCCTCGGTGCGCTCCCCGCTGGTGATGGGGGCGGCCATGACCGCATGCTTGCGCGACAGCTCAGCAAGTTGAGGGCCGAAGAGCCGGGCGTCGCACATCATCTCGGGCAGGAAGACGATGGGCTCACGCATCCCGACGCGCCCTTTGCCCGCGTTCTGCCGCTGCCCTCGTCACCCCAACCCCTCGTGAAGACGTCTCAATCGTAAACGCAAGGTAACAGAAGCAGGACCAAGCGAAAGGGGGCGGGCGAGAACAGGATGAAATTTGCCCAAACCTCCGCGAAACGTGAAAGGGCCGCGCTCCCTTGAACGCGGCCCTTGAGACACCTGTCATACGGTGATGTCTACTGCGTCTTGATTTCATCCCAGAACACGCCGAGGTGCTTGGACACGATCTGCCCGTAGCGCTCGCTTTCCTTCAGCGCCGCCAGCCCCGCGTTGAAGCGGTAAAGGAAGGTCGTTCCCCGCCAGTGGGTCTTGGAAATCACCACGTGCAACCCTTCCACCGCCAGCGGTTTGTCCAGCGGCACCACGCGCCCGCGCAGGCCCATTTCCTCGATCGTCTGCGCCCCAAGGAAGACGTTCACCGTCACGGCATCCACTTCGCCGTCCAGCAGCTTCTGAAAACAAGCCTGCGGGCTCTCGGCCTGCACCAGCCTTATCAGACCTTTCGTGATCCACTCTCGGCCCGGGCGGTCCAGATCATGCGTGAAATACCCCGCCGGACGGCACAGCGTCTTGCCCACCACGTCGGCATCGTCACGGTAATCAAAGCCGCTGTCGGACTTCACGAACAGCAGCACGAGGATCTCCACCAGCGGATCGCTGAAATGGAAGTTGGCGCAGCGCTCGTTGTCCGGCGTCGCGTCGCAGTCGGGCTTGTACCAGGGGAAGCCCATGTCGAACGTCTTTTCGGCCAGAGCAGGAAAGAGGTGCTTGGACCAGTCGTCTTCCCAGGTGATCGAATAGGTCACCGGCGCGGGCGTCGACTCCATCGCGGCGTTGACGATCTCGGTGATCATCCCCTGCCCCGGCCAGTCCTGATCGGTAAAGGGGGCAAAGTTGCCGCCTGTCAGCAGCTTCAGCTCGGCGTTGTCCACCCGCAAGGGCGTGGCGTCCTCGACCACCTTCTCGGTGCCCGGCTCGCAGGGCAGCCTCAGGCTGTCGCCCGGCGCGACCTGAAACACAGAAGACTGCAAGGCCGCCTCGTTGGCATAGTAGATAAGCGTCCATTTCTCCGGATCGCCGTACTTGGTCTGCGCGATGGTAAAGACCGTGTCGCCGGGCTTCACCACGTAGTCTTCAGGCGTGCAGCTCTGTGCGGATGCTTCGCCGATGCCCAGCGTCAGGGCCAGTGTGGCGACCACTACGGCCGCCGCGTTCCTCCTGAATGCCATGGATCAGAGCCCCGCCCAGATGCTCGACATGTGCTTGTCGACGATCTTCAGGTATTCGCCCGAGGCGCGCATCTTCTCCAACCCATCATTGAAAGCGGCGATCAGCGTATCGGCGCGCGGGTTCGAGGTATGCGCCACCGCGTGCAAGGTCTCGATGGCCAAGGGGCGGCTCAGTTGCAGCTCAACCGCATCGTTCAGGCGCATGTCGCGCAGCACCACCCGGCCGGTGAACTCGTTGATCGCGACCCCGTCGGCCTGCCCGGACACCAGCCGCATAAAGCATTCCTCGGCCGTTTGCGCCTGCTGCAGGCGCGCACCAACCTTCGCCAGGTAACCCGCGCTCTGGCCTTCCCGCGTTGCGGCGGCATGACCCAGCGGCGCACAGACGCGCAGCCCGGCAAGGTCTGACTCGGCACGATAGGTCACGCCCGAACCCTTGGCCGTGAACAGCACGACCAGCATCTCGAACATCGGCTCCGAGTAGACGAAATCGGTGCACATCCGGTTCGTCGTGCCCTCGGCACACTCGGGCTTGCGCCAGGGAAAGGCGATGTCGACCATTCCTTCCGAAAGCATCGGATCGAGGTGCGCCGACCGGTCATTGATCCAGTAGATCTTGTGTTGCCCGGTGTCCTCGTTGTTCACGAAGGCGCGGTTCACGATGTCGGTAATCATCCCCGATGACATCTGCAAACGGTTGGTAAAGGGACGGAAGTCGTCTCCCGCCAGCAGCTTCACGTCGACGCCCCGCTTGCGCTCTGCCTCGGCACGGGTGCGCTGCGCCTGAGTTTCCTGCGGCGGCGGAGCGACGGCGGTCGTTTCGACCGCAGCCACCTGTTCGATCGGCGTGCCGCCCTTCAAGCCTTTGGGAAGACCGTTGATGCACGGCATCCGGTAGGTCTGGCCCACCTGGATGGCATCCGGAGCCGGGATCTTGTCGATGTTAGTGCGGAAGATGGCGGTCCAGGCACCCACGTCTTTATAAAGATGGTCAGCGATCAGCGTCAGCGAGTCTCCCGGCTGGACCTTGTACAGGCCGCCACAGGTTTCCTGTGCGGATGCCCCCATTGTTCCGGCAAGCACGAATGCCGCCGCCCATACGCTGGCGCGCGTGACCATGTCGATTTCCCCCAAAGTTATGCCGCGAAAAATGCCCGGATATGGTGGGACTGGTCAACGCTACATCTAGGGAATGTGGTCTTGTCCATATGTATCAATGACTTCGCACACGATAGTGCGACGATCACCATACGTCCGAATCGCCAGTCCCGTGTATCGGACGACCTTATCCACAGAATCAAATCTCGAACCGCCGAAACGGTTGACCGGTTAACGTTAGGTTAACACATCCGCGACATCACCACAAAAACTAGCCTTTGGAATAGATGGAACACTCCTTTGGGTCAGGCCCCCGTTCAAGCCTCGGATGCAAGGATCTGCATCCAGACCGCAACGGCGTCGAACAGGGTCCATTCGCGACGCAGCCCCTCCGGCCCGAATTCGGCATGGCTGATTCCCATGATGTGGACATGCGCACCGGTCGGGCGGCCGAACAGTCCCCAACCCTCGTGCCGTCCGGTCAGCGACCAGCGCAGCGCCGCGCGCGGCGGAAGCATCGGTTCCTCGAGTCCAATGCGGTGATGCACCACGAATTGCGCGCCCGGCAGCGCCTGCCGCAGCCCCAGCCAGAACCGCTCTGCAGCAGCCCAACCGTGGCATTCCGCGCCGCCCGGATAATTCAGATGACAAGCGCGGTCATATTGCTCCGGCACGACCGACAACTGCCCGGCCATGAGCCGCTCCAACAGCAACTCGAAGGCCAGCCCCCACGTGCTGTCGTTGCCTTTCCCGGTGTAAGGACCGGGCACGTCGACTTCGGGGCAAAAGACGGGCTCTTCGCTCCCCGGGTCCTCCAACCGCGCCCGGGCAAAGCCTTGGACATCTTGGCCGATCTGAGAGAGTATTGCAGCGGTATCAACCACTTGCCATTCGTCACTGATCTGGTTGGCCTTGGCAAAGCGGTCCGCCATCACACGGTAGCGCAGCGCCTTGCCCGTGGGACTGCCCCACGCGCTCTCGCCGGAATGTCGCCCGACCACCACCATGCGATGTGATCCGAGGAAACCCCGCCGGTCGGACCCGGTCCAGATGACTTCCTCGCCAAGCAGCCTGCGATCCGGAACGGCCGCCATGTCCGGCAGTCCCGCGGCCAGAACCGCTCCCGGCCCCTGTGCCACGCCCCGCGCATCGCGGTGAATGATGGCCGGGTGATAATAAGACGGCAGCGCCGCCGCCAACCCGCGCTCCTCCCAGATTTCACGGGCCCCGGTCAGAAAATAGTCCTGAATATCCCTAAACCGTGCATCGAATTCCTTCATGTCGCCCCTCCGGCCTGTCTCGCCCTAGGGGATCGCTCAAATTGATGAAAATCCGTTTACCAAGCTGCGGCATGCCCCTGACAGGCTCCCACGCTCGTGCTTCTTTGGTTTCAAAAATACCCTCGGGGGAGTCTCCAAAGGAGACGGGGGCAGAGCCCCCTCTTCCCGTTGGCGGATCATCAACTCTCTGAATATCCGGCCCAGCGGAACTGCCCCTCCGGTCCCAGCGCCGAGAAGGGATTCCAGGCCACTTCCCAGATATGCCCCTCGGGATCGGCAAAATAGCCGATATGCCCGCCCCAGAACACGTCATGCGCCTCCCGAAGCACCTCGCCACCGGCAACGCGCACCGCATCAAGAACAGCGGCCACCTCGTCCTTTTCGCGCACATTGTAGGCATAGGTCGCAGCGCCGTGGCCCAGACGCTCCACCGGCACGCCCATATCGCGCGCCAGATCCTCCAGTCCGTACAGCCCAAGCGACTGTCCGATCAGATCGAACACCACGATGCCGTCCTGGCTTGGCACCCGCGCCCAGCCCAGCGCCTCGTAAAACGCGGCCTCTGCGGCGATGTCCCGACAGCCCAGCGTGATGAGGCTTACCCTTTGATCCATCGAAAATCTCCTGTTCGTACCGCCGTCAGACCTACCCGGAACCACTGCCAGTTTCCGGCGGCAGGCTGCGCACCCAGTCCAGCACGCGCGCGGCAATCGGCGCGGTCATTCCGGGCGACATGATGTCCCCTGCGATGACGTGATGCCCGGGATCGTCCCCGGCCCCGGTCTCCACGGCAAATATCTCTGCCGCAGCGCCCCAGTCCGCCGCGATCTGTCGTGTGCGCGCGTGGTCCACCAATGCGTCGCGGTCGTCGAAGACAAACAGCCCCGGCACCCGCGTCGCCCCATGGTCCATGGCGTTCACCGCCTTCACCGCCTGCCCCATGGGCAGCAGGGCCACCGAGGGGTAACGCGATGTCCAGAAATGCCCATGCGCCTCGGAGGACGGCGTAAACCCGCGCTCCCGCCCCGCCAGAAGCGGCAGCCACCAACGTGCGCCGGGCCATGTGGTCAACACGGCCTTGGGATCGCGCACCCGGTAATTCGGTGCCAGCATCACCGCCCCCGCAACGCCCCGCGCCATATCCTGCTGCAACGCCAGCGTCAGCAGCGTGCAGCCGGTGGAGCATCCCATGACCAGCACCCGCCTGCCGATCCGCCGCCCGATTGCCAGCGCTTCGGCCATATCCTCCATCCAGCCATCCAGCGTGGCCTCGGCCATAGCCGGCCCGGACCGCCCGTGCCCCTTCAGCCGCGTGAAATGCAGGTTCGCCCCCAATGCCTCGGCCACCCGGTCCGGCAGGGGTCGCAGTTCCTCGGACGTAGCCGAGAACCCATGCACGTAGACCACCGCCCAATCCGTGCCGGTCTCGGGCGCGCCATGCCAGACGACACGCTTCGCGACTCCTTCGCGCAGGTCCGGCACGCGCGCCTCCTGCACCGAAAGGAACAGGTCGACGCCACCATCCAGCTGACGTTCGTCGAACCGCGCCGAGGTCACCCGCCGACCTCGATGATGGCCTTCTCGACCAGCGCAAGGCAGTCCGGCGTCGAAAACCGATGGTCCGCCCCCTTCACCAGCGTCAGCGACACGTCCGGCCCCTCGATATGGTCCAGCAAAGTCAAGGCCGTTGCCCGCGTGACCGCCTCGTCCTCGGTGCCCTGCAACAGGCGCACCGGCCAGTTCATCCTCAGGGACGCGCGCAACACCAGGTTGCGCCGCCCGTCCTCGATCAGCTTCCGAGTCACGACGTAGGGGTCTTCATAGGCAGAGGGCAACAGCACCTGCCCGTCCTCCATCACCTGTCGGCGCTGCTCGTAAGAGAAGCTCGCCCAGAACCCGTCCTCGGTGAAGTCTGGCGCGGCGGCGATGCCGACGAACCCCGCGACCGACTTCAGCCGCCGCGCGAGGATCGACGCGATCCAGCCCCCCATCGAGGACCCCACCAGCACGACCGGCCCGGTGCAGACGTGACGGATCACCGCCTCGGCATCTGCCGCCCAATCGCCGATACAGCCCAGTTCAAAGATGCCCCCCGATTGCCCATGCCCGGCGTAGTCCAACCGCAGGAATGCCCGCCCGCGCGCCTCTGCCCAGGCCTCCAGATGCACCGCCTTGGTGCCTTCCATGTCCGAGCGGTAGCCGGACAGGAACACCACGCAGGGGCCATCCCCTCCGGTATACGCATAGGCCAGACGGTCGCCGCGTGGTCCGTCGATGAAGGCAATCTCTGCCATGAAAATCCTCCCGTGTTGTCCTGACCTTAGCGCAACTGTTGCAAAGGCCAAGACCCCGACCCACGCGCCCACCGCATGGCTCTGCGCGAGGAACACATGGCTGGACACAGGGGACCGTCATCCCGCGCGTCCCGTAACGCCAAGCAACACGCCCGCGCGGCCAACAGAAGCAGCCATCGGACATCCAAATAAAAATGTCCCGGCCTTGTCGGCCGGGACACATCTTTCCGTCAGGACCCAAAGGATCAGTTGTTGGCGGCCACGAAGGTCTCGGGGATCGCGTATTCGTGGATGTAGTCCACGATGGCCAGCGCATCGTCAGCGGCCTGCGTGTAGGCATCCAGCGTCCCCTCGGCAGAGACATTGGCGTTGCCAAAGACCACCTCGTAGACGTTCACCGTCTCAGCCACCCACGATCCGTCCGGCTGCTGCACCAGCACCTCGGCGGTCACGTCGGCGTAGGTCGACACCCGGTCATAGGTAAAGCTGCTGTAGTCGATGTCGGAATAGGTCACCGACCCGATCGTCTCCGTGTTCACGCCGATGAAGGCGTTGATGTAGGCGATCTCGTCCGAGGTGAACTCCCCCGACTTGTCCGTGGCCGCGGCAAGGAACGCCACCGATCCGGCGAGGTCTTCGGCGGTATAGGTGCCATCGACCATGTAGTCGAAGTCCGTGCCCGGCAGGTCATCGACGCCCGGGATCGTGCCCGTGGTCATTAGCGAGACGTAGATCGCGAGGTTCTCCAGCGGCGAATCGATGGTCTGCTCCACGCCGTCCACCGTCAGGACCAGACGCCCGGCGGCATCTGTCGTGATCTGGGTCGCGGCGTTGAACAGGTCGATCACCTCGTCGGCGCGACGATCCAGAACCGAGGTCGGCGCACGCCCGACGTTCAGTCGCCCGATTTCGACCTCCTGGGCGAGGCTTTCGTCCAGCGGATGGCCGTCCTCGTCCAGCGGGATCAGGTTGCCGTCGGCGTCCAGCGGCTGCGGAAAGCCCTCGGCGGACAGGATCGGAACCCCGTTGTCATCGCGCAGGATCACGTAAAGGTCGCCAAACAGGTCACCCTTGGTGGTGCCGGAATTGTCCGGCTGACCGCCTCCGACGCCGTCCTTGCCGCCGGGAACACCGGCCCAAAGCGGGCGGTCAGAATCGTCATCTTCGCCTGTCAGGTCCAGGAACAGGTCCGTCATGGGCTTGCCCGTGGTGGCCTCGGCCTGAGCAGCCATCTGGCCACCGGCCTCCGCCCCACCGGTCCGCGCCGCCTGCTGGTTTACGCCGTCATCCCCTTTCACGACCGGAGCCGCAGGGGCCGCCTGAACCACCGGAGCCTTGGCACTGCCGGACCGGCTGGTCGATGCCTTGCTGGTAGCCGGTTTGCTTGCCCCAGACGACTTTGCCCCGGCAGAACCGCCCGCCCCTTCCGGCTCCACGATGGGCGCATCCGGATCGACGGTATGGCCGGAACTGCCCTGCTGCGAGGTGGCGGACTTGCCACCCGCGCCAGAGCCAGAGCCAGAACCCGAGTCAGACCCGCCCGAGCCGCCACCATCACCGCCGCCGCCATTGCCACCATCACCGCCGCCGCCACCATTTCCGGCAGCAAAGGCCGGAGGGGCGTCGAACATCACGAGTGTTGCCGGCATAGCCGCCATGATGAGGGCGACCGTACCAAGAAGTTTCATCTTTCCAGATCAGGTAAGCATCGTCTTGTTCCCTTTCGCGGCGCATCGACCCAGCGTCGATACGCGGTCAAGCTCGGCAAGCTCAGGGAGAGTTTATCGCACTGTCAGACCGCCCAGTTTAATACGGCACAAGTTGCGCGAAAAAATGCAAATTCTGGCCACTAAAAGTTAACGCCCGCGCCGGAATCACCCGTCCACGCTTTGCGCCAGCACGCGACTGATCGTGGTCAGGCTTTCGCCGCTTTCAGCTTTCCACTGGTTGAACGCCGCCTGAACCGCTGCCCAGCCCTTTTTGGAGGTCGGCAGTTTGTCCACCACGCCTTCTGCCCGCAACCGGGCCACGACCGAAGAACTGAGGATGTAACTCTCCACCCCCATCTGACGCATCACGTAGGCGCCCGTCGTTCCGCCCAGCCGCGCGCCCCGGTCCTTCAGCCACAGCGCAAGCCCCGCGAAATCCTCCGACGGCCAATCCGCTATATAACGGCCAAAGGACCCGTGCTCCGCCGAGACCTCCTGTATCAGCACCGCGTTTTGCTGAATCGCCCGCACCTTGGGCGGCGAACGGATGATCCGCGTGTCCGTGATGAGTTCATCGAACCAATCCTCGGACATATGCGCCACCCGCGCCACGTCAAAGCCGTGAAAGGCCTCGTTGATGCCCGGCCACTTCTTTTCGACCACGGTCCACGAGATGCCCGCGGGCAACAGCGCCCGCGCCATCTGCGCCAACCAGTCCCGGTCGGGAGTGGCGGCAATCTCGTCGCCCGTCTTCACCTTCGGCATATCCGCCAGCACCACCGACCGCCCACCTTTTCGGTCCGCCGCGATGTCGAGGATTTCTTCAAATGACCGCATCACTCGGTACTCCTTTTTTCCGTGGAAAAAAGGTCACCCCTCCTCGACCTCGTCAAGCCCCAGCGCCAGCAAGCCGCCACAAACTGACAGAGCCGCAAACCCTGACAGCGCCACCACCGGCCCAAAGGCCGACAGCACGCCCCCCAGTGCGCCCACCGCCAGCAGCAACACCCCGATCAGCGTATTCGCCAGCGCCGCGTAGGACGACCGTGCGTCCTCCGGCGACATGTCCACGAGGTAGATCGACCGCCCCTGCCGCACACCGTGATAGGCCACCATCAAGCCGAAGAGCACCACCGGGATCACGTATCCGCTGGCCAGCCCCATGACCTCCAGCACCACCGCCAGCGCCATGAACCCCGCCGCGACGAAGCCCGACAGCGCCAGCACCAAGCGCGAGGAGCGGTCCGACAACCGCCCCCAGACATAGCTGGACACGAAGGCCGCCGCCGAAGACGCCAGCAGCAGCGCGCCCAGCCCTGACAGCGCGTCCTGCCCGCCACCCAGCAGCACGAAATACGGCGGCGCGAGCGCCGTCACGGTCAGCGCCCCGCGCGCATAGATGAACTGCCGGAACTGCGGATCGGTCTTCAGCGGCGTCAGGTCGATGCCAGGGGCCTCCGGGTCCGGGTCCGAGGCTTTCTCTTCCAGCGTCGAAAACACCGCCCCGGCGCCGAGCCACAATACCGCCGCCAGCCCGATGGCGATCACCACCGGTCCCTGCGCCTGCCCCGTGCCAAAGATCAGCACCAGCGCAAAAACCAGCACGGCGAAGGATGCCACCGATCCCGCCACGCCCGTCACCGCGCCGCGCCGCGTCTTGGCCACCGTCTTGCCGAGGATGTCCTTGTAACTCACCGACCCGAGCGACCGGCTGATCGCCAGCAGCGCCAGCGCTGCCGCGATGGCCAGTCCCGCCGCCATGCCATCCAGCGTCAGTGCCGCGAGCGCGATCAGCGCAGCGCCGATCCCCTGCCCCACGACGCTTGTCACCCAGGCCCACTTGCGATGCCGCAACGCCTCGACCCGCCCCGCCAGCAGGATCTGCGGCAACAGCGCCCCCGCCTCGCGGATCGGCACGAAACTCGACACCACCGCCGCCGGAACACCCAAGGCATTCGCCAGCCAGCTCAGCACCAGCTTCGGGTCGATCAGTCCGTCCGCCACCTTGTTCATCGACAGCGACAGCATGTGCCGCAAGCCGTTGCGGGCCTCGACCTCCGGCGCATCCTCGGCCCCGGTCAACCGGTCGTAAACCTCACTCGTCGTATCGCTCATCTCGCATCCCTCGCGGCGCTTGACAGCCCCGCCCTGCACCGCCAATGAGGGCACCGTAAACCATAACCCGCAACCGGGCGTTCCGTGGGCGCCAAACCGACGAGGAGACGAGGCCGATGGCCCAGATTTCCCTGACTTTCCCAGATGGCTCGAAACGTGACTTCGACAAGGGCGTGACGCCCGGCGAAGTGGCTGCCAGCATCTCCAAATCCCTCGGCAAGAAGGCGATTTCCGCGCAGGTCGACGACCAGCACTGGGATCTCGCCTGGCCGATCGAGGCCGATGCCAGCATCGCCATCAACACCCTGCAGGACGAGGCCCCGGCGCTGGAGCTCGTCCGCCACGACTTTGCCCACGTCATGGCCCGCGCCGTTCAGGCGATCTGGCCGGACGTGAAGGTCACCATCGGCCCCGTGACCGAACACGGCTGGTTCTACGACTTCGACCGCGAAGAGCCCTTCACCCCCGAGGACCTCGGCGCCATCGAGGCGAAGATGAAGGAGATCATCAACGCCCGCGACGAAGTCCGCACCGAGGTCTGGGACCGCGACCGCGCCCGCAAGTACTACGAGGACGCGGGCGAACAGTACAAAGTGGAACTCGTCGACCGCATCCCCGAGGGTGCGCCGATCCGCATGTACTGGCACGGCGAGTGGCAGGACCTCTGCCGCGGCCCGCACCTGCAACACACCGGCCAGCTGCCGGGCGACGCCTTCAAGCTGATGGGCGTCTCCGGCGCGCATTGGTTCGGCGACACCTCGCGCAACCTGCAACGCATCACCGGCGTGGGCTTCCGCAACCGTGAGGAGCTGAAAGCGCACCTCAACTTCCTTGAAGAAGCCGCCAAGCGCGACCACCGCCGCCTTGGCCGCGAAATGGACCTGTTCCACCTCCAGCCCGAGGCCCCGGGCCAGATCTTCTGGCACCCGAACGGCTGGACAATCTACACCACGCTTCAGGACTACATGCGCCGCCAGCAGAAGAAGGGCGGCTATGTCGAGGTCAACACCCCACAGGTGGTCGACCGCAAGCTGTGGGAAAAATCCGGCCACTGGGAAAAGTACCAGGAAAACATGTTCATCGTCGAAGTGGACGAGGACCATGCCCGCGAAAAGGCGATCAACGCGCTGAAGCCGATGAACTGCCCCTGCCACGTGGAAATCTTCAAGGTCGGCCTGAAATCCTACCGCGACCTGCCGCTGCGCATGGCCGAATTCGGGTCGTGCGCGCGCTACGAACCCTCGGGCGCGCTGCACGGCATCATGCGGGTGCGCGGCTTCACGCAGGACGACGCGCATATCTTCGCCACCGAGGAACAGATCGGCTCCGAATGCCAGAAGTTCATCGACTTCCTCTCGGCGATTTACAAGGACCTCGGCTTCGCCGAATTCCGCGTGCTGTTCTCGGACCGCCCGGAGAAACGCGCGGGATCCGACGAGGTCTGGGACAAGGCCGAATCCGCCCTGCTGGCCGCGACCCGCGCCGCAGGTGTCGAACCGGAAATGAACCCGGGCGAAGGCGCCTTCTACGGGCCCAAGCTTGAATTCTCGCTGACCGACGCCATCGGCCGAGTCTGGCAGTGCGGCACCTTCCAGGTGGACTTCGTCCTGCCCGAACGGCTCGACGCGAACTACATCGGCGCGGATGGTGAAAAGCACCGCCCCGTCATGCTGCACCGCGCCTGCCTCGGCTCCTTCGAGCGGTTCATCGGCATTCTGATCGAGGAACACTCCGGCAAGCTGCCCTTCTGGCTCGCACCCCGTCAGGTGGTTGTCGCCTCGATCACCTCGGACGCCGATGACTACGTGCACGAGGTCGTCGCGCAGTTGCAGGCTGCAGGCGTCCGCGCCGAGGCCGACATCCGCAACGAGAAGATCAATTACAAGGTCCGCGAACACTCGCTGGGCAAGGTCCCGGTGATCCTCGCCGTCGGCCACCGCGAGGTCGAAGAGCGCACCGTCTCTGTACGTCGCCTGGGTGAGAAACAGACGTCGACGGCAACGCTCGACGCGATCACGTCGGAACTGGGTCTCGAGGCCACGCCGCCGGACCTGCGCTGACAGTGCTGAAATGACGCTGAAGGGCGGCCTGACTGGCCGCCCTTTTGCTTGCGGCGCGACCACCTCACCGCGCCCCGGGCTGTAACATCGCTGACGAACTGCGTGAGCAAGCTTTCGCCGACAGCCCTCCACCCCGCGCGCCTGTAACAATTCGTCGGGCAAAGCGCCTGACCAAGCGTCAATTGTTACGTCAACTCCGCGATTCGCCCTTTAATTGCAGGCTTTCGCACCGCCTCCCCTCTCACATCGCCATGACGCGCGCTGACAGCGGCGTGACCCACAGGCCCGTGAATGGCCGATCCGCAGACTGCGCGGCATCGTCAGGGCACCGCCTCGTCATGGGGACGACCGGCGGAAACGGTTACGCAAACAACCACACGGAGATTACACAATGACCGCACGCATCAAGACCGTCGCCCTCATGGGCGCCTTCGCCGCCGCCATGTCCGCAGCATCGGGCGCATCGGCCATGGAGCAGGAAAAGTGCTACGGCGTCGCGCTGGCTGGTGAGAACGGCTGCGCCGCCGGTCCGGGCACGACCTGTGCCGGCACCTCTACCGTCGATTACCAGGGCAACGCCTGGACGCTGGTGGACGCAGGCACCTGCACGACCATCGAACTGCCCGCCATGGCGGACGGCCACGCCCGCATGGGCAGCCTCGAGGCGCTCGACCGCGACCTGCCGAACGCCTGAACCACGCGTAGGTCGGGGTTATTCCCCGACCTGCCTTCCCCAAGCGAGGCCGCCCATGTTCGACCGTTCCAACATACTCCCGCCCGCCCCCGGCGTCGGCTACAAGCCGCAGCACCACACCGCGATACTGAACGATCCCGCCCCCGTCGCATGGCTGGAAATCCACGCCGAGAACTACATGGGCGACGGTGGCCGCCCCCACGCGCTTCTCCGCGCCCTCTCCGAACGCTTCCCAATCTCGGTGCACGGCGTCGGCCTGTCGATCGGCGGCGAAGCGCCCCTCGATCGCGACCACCTCGCCCGCCTGCGCCACCTGAATGACTGGCTGCACCCCGCCTCTTTCTCGGAACACCTTGCATGGTCCACCCATGACGGGGCCTTCCTCAACGACCTCCTCCCCCTGCCCTACACCAACGCGACCCTCGCCCGGGTCTGCACCCATATCGACCAGGTGCAAGAGGCCCTTGATCGCCCGATGCTGCTGGAAAACCCCTCCAGCTATCTCGCCTTCGCCGAAAGCACCTGGGCCGAGCCCGACTTCCTGCACGAAATCACCCGCCGCACCGGCTGCGGGCTGCTGCTGGACATCAACAACGTCTTCGTGTCCGCCACCAATCTCGACTTCTCGCCGCAGGACTACATCGCGCACTACCCGCTGCATGCCGTGGGCGAAATCCACCTCGCGGGCCACGACACGCAGGAGGACGAGCACGGCGCGCCCCTGCTGATCGACAGCCATGGACGCGAGGTCGCCGATCCCGTCTGGCGGCTGCTCGACCTGACGCTTGCGCGCTCCGGCCCGCTGCCGCTGCTCATCGAGTGGGACACCGACGTACCGGACTGGCCGACGCTTGCGACCGAGGCCACCCGCGCCGCAGACGCCCTGACCCGCCTCGCCACACCGGCAAACCACGGCGTGCCCGCATGACGTCCCTCATCCCTCAGGAACAATTCCGCGCCGGGCTGCTCGACCCGTCACAGCCCGCGCCGCCCGGTCTGCGCGACGCGCTTGGCCGCCCCGCCGGACGCCGCTACGATGTCTACCGCAACAACGTCACCGCCTCCGTGCGCGAGGCGCTGGAGACCGGTTTCCCGGCCACCGCCAGCCTCTTGGGCGAACGCAACTTTGCCAGCGTCGCAACGCGCTACCTGCGTCTCACCCCGCCCGCCTCGCCAATCCTCATGCTCTACGGAGAGACCTTCCCGGCCTTCCTCGAAACCCTCCCGGATCTCTCCCACATGGGCTACCTGCCCGATCTGGCGCGGCTGGAGCTGGCGCTGCGTCAATCCTACCACGCTGCCGATGTCCCGCCCTTTGCGCCCGACCGCATCGCGTCGCTGACAGAGGCGCAACTCGCCCACGCCCGCCTGACCCTTGCGCCCGCCACGCGCCTTGTCCGCTCCCCCTGGCCGATCCTCCAGATCCACCGCCGCGCGCTTGACCCCGGCAGCCCCGCACCCAAGCCCGTGGCCGAGGACATTCTCATTACCCGCCCGACACTCGACCCGCTGCCGCGTGTTTTGCCCAAGGGCGGCGCGGATTTTCTGCAAGCCCTGAGGCGCAGCCTGCCACTGGCAGAAGCCGCAGCCACCGCAGGCCCCGACTTCGACCCGACCGCGACGCTGACGCTACTCCTCAGGGACGCGGCCATTGCCACCCTGCACATCGACGGAGATGCCATATGATCCGCCTCGCCACGACCCTGCTCCCGGCCATCCATCGCCGGCTCGACCGCCTCACTCCCTTGCTACCGCTCCTGCTACGCGCGGCCTTTGCCGCCAGCCTGTTCGGCTACTACTGGCAAAGCGCGGGGACAAAGGTCTTTGCCCGCCAAGGCGGCGGCCCCTTCGACATCTTCACATTGGAATCAGGCGTCTACGCGCAGATCTTCCCCCGCCAGTTCGAGGCTGCGGGCTATGACCCATCGAAACTGAGCCTGTTCCACGACCTTGTCGCCGCCATGGGCACATTCGCCGAATTCGCCCTGCCCCTGCTGATCGTGCTTGGCCTCGCCACCCGCCTCGCCGCATTGGGGATGATTGGCTTCATCGCCGTGCAGACCGCCACCGACGTGTTAGGTCACGGCGGCACGCTGGGTCGCCTCTTCGATGCCCGCTATCAACTGATCGACGAACGGCTGCTCTGGATCACGCTTCTGCTGGCGCTGGTCATCACCGGCGCGGGCGCACTGTCCCTTGACCGACTGGTGACCCGGCGTCTGCCCGGCACCCGTCCCGTCACTGCGTAGGGCGGAGACTCCCTGCCTGCGCCTGTCAGACGCCCAGCGCGGCCTGCGTGGCCTTGTCCCAGCCCAGATACATCGCTGCGCCATCCACGATAAGCGGCCGTTTCATCAGCGTCGGGTTCGCGCGGATCAGATCCAACGGTGCGCCCTGCCGGGCCGCCGCATCCATCTCGCGCCACGTCGTCGACCGCGTGTTCAGCACCCTGTCACCAAAGCGTTCAAGCGCGGACATCAGCACCTCGTCCGGAACGCCCTCCGCGCGCACATCGACAAACGTCGCGCCCTCCAGCGCCTTCAACGCTTTCCGACAGGTGTCACAGGTTTTCAAACCATACAGAACCATGCGCCGTCCTCGCCCGCTTTGTGCCCAAACCTCGTTAACCAAGTTCACATAAACGGCCCTCCACTGAAACACGATTCAGTTTTTCTTGATTTTTCCGAAAGCGACCTATCCAAAAGTAGAGTGACCTTCGACGATCTGCGACCGACACGCAGGGATTACTGCGCTTCCGGTTCTGAAAGGCGAACGTGACAGGGTGGCCCCACCCTATCATGGGGCCTGACGATGGACTTGGAAAGGAGCGCGGAAACCATGCCGAGCGGCACCGTGAAATGGTTCAACACCACCAAAGGCTACGGCTTCATTGCGCCTGACGAAGGCGGAAAAGACGTTTTTGTACATATTTCAGCAGTCGAGCGGTCCGGTCTGACCGGCCTCGCGGACAACCAGAAAGTCAGCTTCGAGCTGCGTGAAGGCCGCGACGGTCGCACCATGGCCTCGGACCTTCAGCTCATGTGACGGTTACCGGAACGAGTTTACGGGCCGCGGCCAGTTTCGCGTCCCGTCAAGCCAAGCGTTAACCCGATTTGCTTAAAATGAGAGCGACTCGGGATTTGGTACATGCGTCCCGGAAAAGGAGGACGTCATGCCCATCCTCGGCAACACAACCGCGCTCATCACCGCTGCGCTTCTGGCCACAACCGGTTCGGTCTTTTTCGGGGTTCAACGCCTGCCGCCCCTGACCCAAGCCGATGCCGAGACCTTTCCGGAATTTCATCCTTTCCGGTTGCGCAGTGGCATTCGCAAGGTCGCAACGGACCCAATGGCCTATTGCAAGGCGCAGCTCTCCGGCGTCAATTGCGGCTGCTTCAACGCCACGGCCCGCCAACTGCTGAACAGCCGCAATCCGCGCGCAAGCGGTTGGAAATATGCCGACGATTGGGACCTGGTCAGGACACAGGCCGCCGACGTCTGCAGTTAACTCTGCCCGGCACCTGCCGAAAAGATCAGATTGTCGACACTTGGTGTGCGGCTGACCTCATCCGGCAAGGGTCTCGTTAACCCGATCCCGCCAGACTGTACCCGCGCCGGGCGACGACAAATGCGACCCGGCCTGGGAAAGCTTGCATGCCACTTGTCGGGACCAATGCCATCCTCATCGCCGCCGGGCTATTGACCACCGGCGCGCTTGTCGTCGGGGTACAATTCCTGCCCCCCCTGACGCAGCCCGATGCCGGCACATTCCCCGAATTCCAGCACTATCGGCCGCTCGACGGCCAGCGCGGACTGCTTGAGGCAAAGGATGCCAGCGGCCGCACGCAGGTCTTCGACCCTGCGGCCTACTGCCGCGAGGAATTGCCCGGCGTGAACTGCGCCTGCTTCCGCCAGACCGCAGCGCAGGTTCTGGCAGACCGCAACCCTCGGGCCGCAGGCTGGCGCTACGCCAACGACTGGGACCTCGCCCGATCTCAGGCCGAAAGCGCCTGCCGCTAGCGATCACGCCGCCTGCAACCGCTTGGCCTCCTGCCCCGCCAGACGGATCAGCTCCTTCATGTAGGGCTTCTCCAGATCCTCCGTCCGCACCGCCGCATACAACCGGCGCGTAACCCCGTCCTTCGTCAAGGGCCGCGTGATGTAGTCCGAGGAATACTTCACCTCGCGCACCACCCAGTCCGGCAGCACCGACACCCCGCGATTCGACGCCACCAGCAGCAGGATCACCGCCGTCAGTTCCACCTGCCGGATTGCCGCCGGTTCCACCTTGGCAGGCGTCAGCAACAGCTTGAAGATATCCAACCGAGCGCGGTCTACCGGGTAGGTAATCAGCGTCTGCCCACGGAAATCTTCTGCGTCGATATAATCCTTCTCCGCCAACGGATGCTGCGCCGAGGCGACGAAGACCGGCGCATAATCGAACAGGGGCACGAATTCGACCCCCGGCAATTCCTCCGGATCGGAGGAAATCACCACGTCCACCTCTTCCTTCATCAGCGCGGGCAGCGCGTCAAAGGCCAGGCCGGGGCGAATATCCACGTCCACATCGCCGAATTTCTTGCGAAAACCCTCCAGCACCGGGAACAGCCATTCGAAACAGGCGTGGCACTCGATGGCGATATGCAGCCGCCCGGACCGCCCCGCACGCAGACCCATGAACTCTTCCTGCGCGGCTTCCACCTGCGGCAAGACTTGCTCTGCCAGCCTCAACAGCCGCATCCCCGCCGCCGACAGTTTCATCGGTTTGGACCGCCGCACGAACAATTCCACCCCGGCCTGATCCTCCAGCCCCTTGATCTGATGGGACAAAGCGGACTGCGTGATGTTCAGCACATCCGCCGCCTTTGCCAGCCCGCCATGGTCGTGGATCGCCTTGATTGTCCGCAGGTGACGGAATTCGATATGCATATTCACCTCATGTTGAAGATGAGTTTTATGAGTTTGCCTCACCATGCTGCAAGTGCCATATAGAGGACAAGACGCAAACAGCAGCCGATGCGTCGCAATCGCGACCCGGCCCCGAAAGATAGAGAGACAGACCATGACCCGCCCCGAGATCAGCCTCGAATTCTTCCCGCCGAAAAACATCGAAGGCACCTTCCGCCTCTGGGACTCGGTGCAGGTGCTTGCCCCGCTGGCGCCGCGCTTCGTCTCCGTGACCTACGGCGCCGGCGGCACCACGCGCGATCTGACCCGTGACGTGGTGGCCACCATCCACAAGCATTCCGGCCTGCGCACCGCCGCCCACCTGACCTGCGTCGACGCCACGAAGGAAGAGACCCTGCAAGTCGCCCGCGACTTCGCCAAGGTCGGCGTCACCGACATCGTCGCCCTGCGCGGCGACCCGCCCAAGGGCTCCAACGGCTTCGTGCCCCACCCCGAGGGCTTCGCCAACTCGGTCGAGCTGATCGAAGCGCTGGCCGAGACCGGCGACTTCACCATCCGCGTCGGCGCCTACCCGGACGTCCACCCCGAAGCCGCGACCGCCAAGGCCGACATCGACTGGCTGAAGCGCAAGCTCGACGCCGGTGCCTCCGAGGCGCTGACACAATTCTTCTTCGAGGCAGAGACCTTCTTCCGCTTCCGCGACGCCTGCGCAAAGGCCGGGATCGACCAGTATATCACCCCCGGCATCCTGCCGATCGAGAACTGGAAAGGCGCGCGCCGCTTTGCCGAGGGCTGCGGCACCAAGATCCCCCAGTGGGTCGTCGACGCCTTCGAGACCGCCGAGCGTGACGGTCGGTCCGACCTGCTGGCCACCGCGATCTGCACCGAACTCTGCGACGAGCTGATCCAGGGCGGCGTGGACAAGCTGCATTTCTACACGCTCAACCGCCCGGAACTGACCCGCGACGTCTGCTTTGCCCTCGGCGTCACGCCGGAGCTGAAGCTGGAAAACGTCGCCTGAGCCAAGGCGACCCAGACAAAGGAAACGCCCCGCGCCTGATGGCCGGGGCGTTTTGCATTCTACCATCACGCGGCGAAGGCCGCGCCGCTCACCCCTTGTGGGTCTGCACCCAGGCTGCGAAGCGTGCCATGAACCCCGCCAGGAACTCGCGGCTGCCTTCCACGACACCGCCGTCGGTCAGGATATCCTGCACCTTGCCGACATAGGCTTCCGGCTGCTGCATGGTTGGCATGTCGAGGAACACCAGCGACTGCCGCAAATGGTGGTTGGCACCAAAGCCGCCCGTCGCCCCCATCGAGGCCGTCACGATCGCCGCCGGTTTGCCGCCCCAGACGCTCTCGCCATAGGGGCGCGAGCCAACGTCCAGCGCGTTCTTCACCACCGCAGGGACGGAACGGTTATATTCCGGCGTCGCGAACAGCACCGCGTCCACATCCGCCATCTCGCCGCGAAACCGCGTCCAGGCCGCGGGCACGCCCTCGCCCTCCAGATCGGGGTTGTAAAACGGCAGGTCGCCAATCTCGACAAACCGGAAATTCATTCCCTCCGGTGCCAGCGCAATCATCGCCTCGATCAAAGCGCGATTGTAGGATCCGTCGCGCAGCGACCCCACCAGAACGGCAACTTCGTAACTCATTGTCATCTCCTTGTCCCGCCCACCAAGGGCGCTTGACCCAGAGATAACCCGTCCGACAAAAATGTCGCCTGCCCATGGCCGAACACAGCCTGTGCGCGAAACCACGCCCCTGCTTCTTCTTGGCGCAAATACCTCCGGGGGAGTCTCCGAAGGGGACGGGGGCAGAGCCCTCTACCGACCTTTCATCCCGCGGCACATGGCGGCGCCCAGCCCTTTACCGCAAGGACGGGGGTCGCGCGTCCACCCAGACCCCGCCGCTCTCGGCCACGGCGGCAATCGCCGCCATCGACCGCAAGCCATCTACGGCCTTCGGATACAGGTCCGCCGCCGGGTCCATCACCCGCCCTTCCGCCCGCGCCCGGATCGCTTCCGCAAGGTCGGCATAGATGTTGCCAAAAGCCAGCGGCATCCCCTCCGCATGACCCACCGTCACGCGGCTGGCCCGGTCCGCCTCGGGCGACAGCCCGCCCTCGCCGCGCTCGATCACCGTCTTGCGCCCGCCCAAAGGCATCCACATCAACTGGTTCGGCTGCTCCTGCGCCCAGGCCAGCCCGCCCTTCTCGCCGAACACCTGCAAGGTCAGCCCATGCTGCCGCCCCAGCGCCACCGAGGATGTCCACAACCGCCCCACCGCGCCCCCGTCGAACCGCAGGTTGACCTGTGCGTCATCCTCTAGCACCCGCCCCTCGACACAGGACACACAATCCGCCGCCAGCCGCTTCACCTCCTGCCCGATGACAAAACTCGCCATATGCAGCGCATGAATGCCGCAATCGGCAAACTGCGCCGAGACCCCCGCCTGTGCCGGATCATACCGCCAGCGCACGCGCGGGTTCTCGGCATCATCACCGCCCGCGTGATGGCCATGCGCGAACTCCGCCACCACCAGCCGCACCCGGCCCAGATCGCCCCGCGCCACCATGGCCCGCATGTGCCGCACCAGCGCATAACCGGTGTAGCCATAGTTCACCGCGCAGATCGCCCCTGTCTCGCGCGACAACGCCACGATCTCCTCGGCCTCGGCAACGCTCATGGTCATGGGCTTCTCACAAAGCACATGGATACCCGCCTGAAGGAAGGCCTTGGTGATCTCGAAATGCGTCGCATTGGGCGTCGCCACCGTCACCAGTTGCACGCCGCCCTGGCGCCCGCGCTCGCCCTCCAGCATCTCGCGCCAGTCGCCATAGCCGCGCGCGATGCCCAGCCGCACCGCATAGGCCCGCCCCGCCTCCGCCCGATGATCCAAAGCGCCGGCAACGAGGTCAAAGGCCCCGTCCAGCCCCGCCGCCAGACGGTGTGCCGGACCGATCTGGCTGCCTTCACCGCCGCCGATCAACCCCCAATTGATCTTCCGCATTCATCCCCTCCCCAGACCAGAATGCTGCACATGCGATACACATGGTTTCCGCATGGTTTCTGCATGGATTCTGCATCGCCAAAATCCGCCGGAACCGCCGGATTTTCTGCACCTGCACAGCCCGGTTTCACCCCGGCAAACGCTTCACCAATCCCAGCTTCTCGCGCACCTCCGCAGGCCCGATCACCCGCGCGCCCATGGCCTCGATGATGCCCTTCGCCCGCGCGACCAGCTGCGCGTTCGTCGCCAGAACACCCTTGTCCAGCCACAGGTTATCCTCCAACCCGACGCGCACATTGCCCCCTGCCAGCACGGCGGCGGCAACATAGGCCATCTGGTTGCGCCCCAGCGAAAAAGCACTGAAGGTCCAATCCCTTGGCACGTTGTTCACCATGGCCATGAAGGTGTTCAGATCGTCCGGCGCGCCCCAAGGCACACCCATGCACAACTGCACCAGCGCCGGTCCCTCCAACACGCCTTCCTTCACCAGCTCCTGCGCAAACCACAGGTGCCCGGTGTCGAATGCCTCGATCTCCGGCTTCACCCCGGCCTCGGTCATCATCCGCCCCATGTCCCGCAACATCCCGGGCGTGTTGGTCATGACGTAATCGGCCTCGGCGAAATTCATCGTCCCGCAATCGAGCGTGCAGATTTCCGGTTTGCATTCAATCACATGGGCGACCCTTTCCGCCGCGCGCACCATATCCGTCCCGGCCTCTTTCAGCGGCAACGGCGATGATGTCGGGCCAAAGACCATGTCGCCCCCCATCCCCGCCGTCAGGTTCAGCACCACGTCCACATCCGCCGCACGGATCAGATCCGTCACCTCGCGGTAATACTCCAACCGTCGCGACGGCGCCCCCGTTTCGGGGTCGCGCACATGGCAATGCACCACCGCCGCCCCGGCCTCAGCCGCCGCGATGGCGCTCTCGGCAATCTGCGCAGGCGAGCGCGGCACATGCGGCGAGCGGTCCTGCGTCCCCCCCGACCCGGTCACGGCACAGGTGATGAAAACCTCGCGATTCATCGTCAACGGCATATCAGTTCCCTTCCTTCAAACGTATCAAGGCATCCACGGCCACAACGCCATCCGCCTTGCAGATCAAGGGGTTGATCTCCACCTCCTCGATCCGCTCCACCTCGGCCACCACCAGCCGCTGCACGGCCATCACGGCCTCCACCAGTCCTTCCATGTCGACGCCCAGCGACCCGCGCCACCCCGCAAGCACCGGCGCAATCCGCAGCTGCGCCAGCGCCGAACGAACCTCCTCCGGCCGCACCGGCAAGAGCATCGTAACCGTATCGCGCAAGACTTCTGTCATCACCCCGCCCGCGCCCAGCGTCAGGACAAATCCATGCGCCGGATCGCGCAAGACACCGACCAGCAGTTCGACCACACCGCCCGTCACCATCTCTTCGACGAGAAAGCCGTCACAGCCCATGTCCTTCGCAGCCGCAGCAACCGCCTCCGCCGACAAAAGCCCTAGTTTCACCGCCCCCGCCTCGGACTTGTGCGCAAACCCCGTGCCCTTCAGCACCACCGGAAAGCCGATCCCCCGCGCCGCCTCCGCAGCCGCTTCGACACCGGCAACAACCACCCGCCCCGGCACCCGAACCCCAACGGACGCCAGCAGCGCCTTCGCCCGATCTTCGGACAACAGCCCAGCTTCTTCTTGGTCCAAATACCTCCGGGGGGAGTCGCCAAAGGCGACGGGGGGCGGCGCCCCCTCTACCTGCAACACCGGCTCCGCGCACACCGGCTCCCCCAGGAACGCCGCCGCCCCGATCGCCTCCAACGCTGCCGGCAAATCGCACAGCGGCACGATTCCGCGCGCGAAACAGCTTTCCGCCACAGCCTCCGGCAAGGTATCCACCAATGTGGCCAGAACAGCCATCGGCTTGCCCGATGCCCGTGCGGCCCCCTCCACCGCATCCAGCACCGGCAGCCAGTCCGCGTCCGAACAACGATCCCCACGCGGGAAATCCAGCACCACGGTGCCCAGCCCGACGTCCCCCGCCATCATGGCCGCGAAACAGCCCGTCATCGCGGGCAGATCACCCCAGATATAAGTGTTGTAATCCAACGGGTTGGCCAATGCCACCTTCGGCCCCAGCACGGCCCGCAGCCCGTCGCGCTGCACCTCATCCAGCTCCGGGAACGCCACCGGATAGGCCAGCCCGGTATCCGCCATCAGGCTCGCCTCGCCCCCGGAACAGGACATCGACCCCACCCGGTTCGACGCCAGCGGTCCCACCCCGTGCAAGATCTTCAACGTCTCCAGCAGTGCCGACAGGGACGACACCTGCGCCACGCCGCATCTGCGCAAAAGCGCCCGCGCCCCGGCATCCGACCCGGTCAAGGACGCCGTATGCGACACCGCCGCCCGCGCCGATTGCTCGGACGCGCCCAGCTTCATCGCCACGATGCGCTTGCCCAGTTCCCGCGCCCGCGCCGCCAGCCGTTCAAAGCCCCGTACATCGCGAATGCCCTCGATATAGAGCCCCAGCGCCGTGATGCGCGGGTCCTCCAGCACCGCCTCACCGAGGCGCGCTAGGTCAACCGCAGCCTGGTTCCCCACCGTCCCGATCAGCGCAATCGGCAGCCCTCGCGCCTGCATCGACAGGTTCAGCGCGACGTTGGAACTCTGCGTCAGGATCGCCACGCCACGCTCGGCCCTGACCAGCCCATGCTGGTCGGGCCACAGTGCCGCTCCCTCCAGCGCATTGACGAAGCCGTAACAATTCGGCCCCAGGAACGGCATCTCCCCGGCGGCCTCGACCAGCGCCGCCTGCAAGTCCCCGCCATCGGCAAGCTCTTGCTGCGCCTCGGAAAACCCGGCGGCAAAGCACACCGCACCTCCCGCCCCCAGCGCCGACAGGGCCCGCAGAACCTCAACCGTGGCCCCCCGGTTCACGCCGATAAACACCGCATCCGGCGCCCCCGGCAAATCGTTAACAGACGCAAAGGCCGCGACGCCGCCAACCTCCCCCCGCGTCGGATGCACCGGCCAGACGTAACCGGCAAACCCGATCTTGCGACACTCGCGCACCACGTTGGCGCACCACGCGCCACCGCCCACCACGGCGATGTTCTTCGGGCGCAACAGCCGTTGCAGGCGTAGGTCGGGGCTGTGCCCCGACTCCCCCCGCATCACGCGCCCATAGGCCGGAAAATCTCCCGGCTGATGATGTGCCGCTGGATCTCCGACGTGCCGTCCCAGATCCGCTCCACCCGCGCATCGCGCCAGAACCTCTCGATCGGGAAGTCGTCCATCAACCCCATGCCGCCAAAGATCTGCAAACTCGTATCTGTCACCCGCGCCAGCATCTCCGACGCATAAACCTTGGCCGAGGCAATCTCGCGGTTGGCAGGCAGGCCTTGATCCAGCCGCCACGCCCCCGCCAGCGTCAGCCAATCCGCCGCGTCGATCTCGGTCACCATATCGGCGACCTGGAACCCAACGCCTTGGAACTTGGCGATTTCCTGCCCGAACTGCTTGCGCTGCGCCGCGTAGTCCACCGCCATGTCAAAGCAGCGCCGCGCCCGCCCGACACAGAAAGCCGCCACGGTCAGACGCGTGGCATACAGCCATTCGTTCATCACGGCGAAACCGCCATCCACCTCGCCCAGGACCTGAGCCTCCGGCAGACGGCAGTCGTTGAATTCAAGGATGCAGTTCTTGTAGCCCCGGTGCGAGACAGACCGATAGCCCTCGCGCACCGTGAACCCCGGATGCCCCCGGTCCACGAGGAAACAGGTGATCCGCTTCTTCGGCCCCTTGGGCGTCTCATCCACCCCCGTGGCCACGAAAACGATAAAGAAATCAGCGTGATCCGCGCCAGAGATGAAGTGCTTCGTGCCGTTCACCACCCAGTCGCCGCCGTCGCGTCGCGCGGCGCATTTCATCCCGCGCACGTCCGACCCCGCGTCCGGTTCTGTCATGGCCAGCGCATCCATGCGCTCGCCGCGCACCGCGGGCAGAAGGTACTTCTCACGCTGCTCGCCCACGCAGGCCATCAGGATGTTCTGCGGGCGGCCAAAGAAATGCGTCAGCGCCATGGACCCTCGACCCAACTCGCGCTCCACCAGCGTGAAATCCAGATGCGACAGCCCCGCGCCGCCGACCTCCTCGGGGAAGTTGCAGGCGTAGAACCCAAGGTCGATGACCTTCTGTTTCAGCGCCTCTCCGAGTCCCGGCGGCACTTCGCCCGTGCGCTCGACCTCCGCCTCATGGGGATAGATCTCCTTCTCGACAAAGGTCCGCACGGTGGAGACGATCATCTCCTGTTCATCGGTCAGTCCGAAATGCATGAGCGCCTCCTGTTGGCCTCATGAGAGAGGGATTCGTCCGGGCATTCAAACGAGAAACACCTCCGACCTGTTCCGTCCGCGACATCTCCGGTCGATTTCGCCGCCCAGATTAAAGCCGCCCGAATAAAGCCGCCCAGACAAAAAAGGAGGCGCACAGCGCCTCCTTCCGAAATTCGTACTGCGTGGCAGGCGCTTAGGACGCCGCCACTGCCGTCTGGCGCTGTGCGCCCAGCCCGTGAACCTCGATCTCCATCACGTCGCCCGGCTTCAGGTAGCGCGGCGGCTTCATGCCCATGCCCACGCCCGAAGGCGTTCCGGTTGCGATGATGTCGCCCGGCACCAGCTTCATGAACTGGCTCATGTGCGACACGATCTGTGCCACGGTGAAAATCATGTCCGAAGTTTCCGAATCCTGAACGGTCTCGCCGTTCAGCTTCAGCGTCACGCGCAGCGTCTGCGGATCGCCCACCTCGTCTGCCGTCACCAGATACGGGCCGGTCGGACCGAAGGTCGGGGCCGACTTGCCCTTTACCCACTGACCGCCGCGCTCGATCTGAAAGCTGCGCTCGGACATGTCGTTGATGGTGCAATAGCCCGCCACGTAATCCAGCGCGTCGGCCTCGGACACGTAAGACGCCTCCTTGCCGATCACCACGCCCAGCTCGACCTCCCAGTCGGACTTCTCCGATCCACGCGGGATCACCACGTCGTCGAAAGGTCCGGACAGGGCAGACGTCGCCTTGTTGAAAAGGATCGGTTCCGCAGGAACGGCCATGCCGCTTTCGGCCGCGTGCTTGGCATAGTTCAGGCCGACGCAAAAGAAGTTCGGCACCGATGCCACGCAGGCCCCGATGCGGCCCGGCTCTGCCACCACGGGCAGGCTGTTTACGTCGATGGCGCGCAGTTTGTCGAGCGCCGCCCGCGAAACGGTCTCTCCCGCGAAATCGCTGACATGCGCCGACAGGTCACGCACCTGCCCCTCCGCATCCAACATCCCCGGTTTCTCCTGACCCACCGGGCCGTAGCGCAACAATTTCATAACCGCTCCTTCATAGGGTTTTGTTCAATGTCTTTTGCCACGCGCGTCATTCGCCCGCGGCGGCGGGTGTCTGGGTTTCTTCCGGGGGCAATTCGCCTTCGCTCAGGAAGAAGTCCTTTACGTTGATCAGGAGCCGGAACAGATGCGCGCGCACATTCTCCGTCACCAGTTCCGGATCACGGGCGCGCAGGCCTTTCACGATCTCGGCGTGCTGATGCAGCACCCGATCGCGCGAGCGTTTGCGCGTCGCCGACAGATAGCGCGCCCGCCACAGCCGCGCCAGAAGCGCCGCGTGCATTTCGGCCAGCACAGGATTGTGCGCGGCCTCCGCAATGGCGCGGTGGAACCCCATGTCCAGCTCGAACAGGTCCAGCATGTCCATTTCGTCGTATTCCCGCGCCATGCGTTCGGCGATTTCGGCGATGGCCTCGATCTCCTCGTCCGAAGCCCGGTCGCAGGCCAGCCGCGCCGACAAAAGCTCCAGCGAGGTCATGACCTCGATGTTATGCGCGATCTCTTCAAAGGATGGCTCCGCCACGATGGGCGAACGCGCCGGGCGCAGCAGAACCAGCCCTTCCTTCGCCAGGATGCGAATCGCCTCGCGCATCGGGGTCCGGCTGACCCCCAGTTCCCCGGCGTGATCGCGTTCCTTCACCGGTGTCCCGGGCGCAAGATCCCCGCGCAAGATGTCCCGTCGCAGGCGATTCGCGATCTGTTCCGGCAGTGTCTCCTCCGGCATGGCGCAGCCCACCTTTCTGGTTTTTTCTGACTTTTCGCCGTTTTCCTTACCCAATGGGCAAGGCCTCCCATAGTCGAAATTTGGTATACCAAAAATCCTTGCCTGTCGACGGGGGTTTCGTTAGCGTGCGAACACCGGGTTGGTATACCATCCTGAAACGGGAGGCGGAGGAGCCTTTCCTAATTCATGAAGGCGGCCGCTCTGAGCCGTCACACGGGAGGACAACATGAAGAAACTTCTGACGACGGCCGCGGCCGTTGCCATTGCTGCAACTGCCGCTTCCGCACAGGACGTGACCCTGCGTATCCAGACGCACTACGCCTCCGAGCATCCCTCGGGCATCCTGGCCGCGCAGTTCGCCGATGACATCGAAACCATGTCCGGCGGCGCCATCGACATCGAGATGTTCTATTCCTCGTCCGTCGTCGCCACGACCGAGACCTTCGACGCCGCGATCAACGGCATCCTCGACTGCGACATGACCGGCGGCGCCTACCAGACCGGCAAGAACCCCGCGTTCCAGTTCGTCGGTGACATCATGGGTGGCTACGACACCCCGTGGCAGCAGCTGTCCTGGCTCTACTACGGCGGTGGCTACGATGCCGCGCAGGAGCTGTACAACGCGCAGGGCATGCAGCTGATCGGCTGGTGGATCTACGGTCAGGAATCGCTGTCCTCGTCCAAGCCGCTGGCCGGCTTCGAAGACCTGAAGGGCTGGAAGTTCCGTTCGCCTCCGGGTCTGGAAACCGAGATCTTCGAAGGTCTGGGCGCGCAGCCGATCGTGATGGACTTCACCGAGATCTTCACCGCTCTGGAAACCGGAATCATCGACGGCGCCGACGCGTCGGGCCTGTCGAACAACGTGGGCCTCGGTCTTTATGACCTTGTGAACCATGCCACCTACCCCGGCTTCCACTCGATGCCCTCCGACCACCTCGCCTGCAACAAGGACGTGTGGGACGGCCTGAGCGACGCACATCGCCGCATCATCGACACCGCGATGCAGAAACTGTCCCTGCACACCGCCCTGTCGAACGAAAAGAAGAACGCCGAAGCGGCAGCCATGCTGACCGCAAAGGGCGTGACCCTGCATAACTGGTCCGCTGAAGACCGCGCCGCGTTCCGCAAGGGCGCGCAGGTGGCATGGGACGACTGGGCAACCCGCTCGCCCGAAGCTGCCGCACTGGTGGAAAGCCACCGCAAGTACCTCAGCGACCTGGGCCTGCTGTCCCAGTGATGCGCGACTGACGGTTTGAAACGGACGGCGGGCCCGGGCAAAGGGCCCGCCGTTTTCACAATACAAACAAAGAGTTCGTGAATTGCGGGGAGGCAACACATGAACGGGGAGAGCGTCTGGCTCGGATCCCTCCGGGGACCAATCAAGTCGGCCATGTTTCTTTTCATGGCCCTGACGGCAGCCATCTATGTCTGGCTCGTCATTGCACAATTCGTCACCGCCGAGCCTATCGGCATGCACGAGATGATCCGCCCCGCCGGGCGTCCGATCGTCTGGGCCATGCTGATCTGCCTGTCTCTGGCCTTGCTCTTCGGCGCCATCTGGATGTCCGACATCAAGGGCGTGATCGAGGTAGACCGTTCCGGCCCCTTCGACATCGTGAGCCTCATCCTCGGGCGCCTCTCGATGCTGGCCACGGTATTTATCGTCATCACCATGAGCTTCGAAGTCGTTGCCCGCTATGTCTTCAACGGGGGCACGCTCTGGGCGAATGAACTGTCGCTGTGGATCGCGGCTTTCGTCTTTCTGTTCTCCGGCCTCTATGCCATGCAGCAGCGCAGCCACATCCGGATCTACGTCATCTACGACCTGATGCCGCGCTGGATGCAGAAGGCCTCCGATGTGGTCTCGGTCTTCCTGATCTGGGTCTTCATCTTCTGCCTCGTCTGGGGGGGATACGCCGATGCCGAAAAGCGCCTGCTGACCCTCGAAGGCTATGGCTCCGCCTGGGATCCGCCCATTCCCGGCACCGTCAAGGCGACCGTTCTGATCATCGCGATCCTCGTCGGGCTGCAAGCCATCTCGAACCTGATCGCGGACTGGAACAAGGCGCCTGAACATCACTCCGCCGATGACATCGACGAGCACGAGATCGAGAACATCCGCAAGACCCTCGAGGAGAAACACTGATGGACGTTGGAACGATCTCCCTGGTCCTGTTGCTGGGCATGTTCGCCCTGCTGGCGATCGGGATGCCGCTGGGCTTTGCCTCGGCATTCCTGGCAGTCGTCACGCTCTTGATGAAATTCGACGCGGACATCCTCTTCCGCTCCTTCGGCAAAGGCCCGTTCTCCGTCCTCGGGCAGGCGGTTTACCGGCAGATGGTGAACTACGTCCTCATTTCGGTGCCACTCTTCATCTTCATGGCGGCACTGCTGGAGCGATCCGGCATCGCGCGGGACATGTATTCCTCGCTGAACGTCTGGCTCAGCCGGGTGCGCGGCGGCATCGCCATCGTGACCTCGGTCATGGCCGTCATCATGGCCGCCATGTCAGGCATCATCGGCGGCGAAGTCGTGCTGCTTGGCCTGATCGCCCTGCCCCAGATGCTGCGGCTTGGGTACAACCAGAACCTCGCCATCGGCACGATCTGCGCCTCCGGCTCTCTGGGCACCATGATTCCACCGTCCATCGTCCTCATCTTCTACGGGCTGGTGACGGAAACCTCGATCAAGGCATTGTTCACAGCCTCCTTCCTGCCCGGCTTCATGCTGGCCTCGTTCTTCATCGTGTACATCATCGTCCGCACCCAGATGAATCCGGACATGGCACCGCTGCCGCCCGAGGACCCGACCGCCCCCAAAGGCCGCGAGAAGAGCATGATGTTCCTCGGCTTCCTGTCGAAGTTCGGCATGTACATCACGGCTGCCCTTTTCCTGCGCGCTCTGTTCTTCACCGTCACCGGGGCCAACGTGCCGACCGAAGGCGTCGATCCGATCCTGCTGGGCATGACGTCTGACCTGCCCTGGCTGGCCGGTGCCTTCGTGATTTTCGGACTGGTCGCCTTTGTCCTGGTGGGCAAGGAACGTACCGCGCAAGGCTGGGAAATGGGCCGCGGCCTGATTGCTCCGACTGTCGTGATCGGCGTTGTCCTCGGCTCGATCTACGGCGGCATCACCGGCATCACCGAAGCTGCGGGCATGGGCGTCGTCGCTGTCTTCGTCATCGGCCTGTTGCGCCGCGAGATGACCTTCGAAATCGTCTGGGACGCGCTGATGCGCACGGTGAAATCCACCGGCACGATCATCTGGGTCACCATCGGCGCGGCGGCTCTGGCAGCGGCCTACACGCTGGCCGGCGGCCCGACCTACGTGGCCAACCTGATCGTGGGCGCAGACATGCCGACCATGGGCGTGATCCTCATCATGATGTTCATCTTCCTCATCATGGGGATGTTCATGGACTGGGTGGGGATCGTGCTGCTCATCATGCCGGTGTTCCTGCCCATCGTCACCCGCCTGCCCGCCGAAGAAATCGGCTGGTTCGGCCACATCGACGCGCGCATGATCCCGATCTGGTTCGGCGTGGTGTTCTGCATGAACATGCAGGTGAGCTTCCTGTCGCCGCCCTTCGGTCCGGCTGCCTTCTACCTGAAGTCCGTGGCCCCTGCGCATATCTCGCTCACCGACATCTTCAAAGGCTTCCTGCCCTTCATCGCCCTGCAGCTTCTGGCGCTGCTGGTGTTGCTGGCATGGCCGCCAATCGTGACGATCTTCCTTTGATCCTCGCAGGGGCGCCCCACACGGCGCCCCTGAACCACTGACTGCCACTCGCGCTTTGCGCCGGACCTGCTCCCGACCCGCCCGCGCGCGCCGCGCGTTTCACGGAAAGGCACACCCATGTCCCTGATGCTCTCCGACGATCAGATCCGCCAGTTCGAGACCGAGGGCTACCTCGTCGTCGACAACGTGCTCGACACCGCGACCCTCGACGCCGTCCGCTCTGAATATGCGGCCCTGCTCGACCGCCTCTATGCCGGATGGGAAACCGAAGGCCGCGTTCCCTCCGCCGGGGATCAGGATTTCTGGCAAAAGCTGCTGACCTCCTACGCCGCAGGCTGCGACTGGTTCCAACCGATGGACATCTCCCTGCCGGGCGGCGAGATCACTGCCGATACTCCCTTTCACTTTGGCCCGGCCGTCTTTGACATGATCACACACAAGCGGCTGCTGGACATGGTGCAGGACCTGATCGGCCCGGAACTGACCTCCAACCCCATCCAGCACGTCCGGCTGAAGCCCCCGGCTCCAACCCTGGTAAAGGACGAACCCCGCGCCCACATCACGGCCACGGATTGGCATCAGGACAAGGCCGTCGCCCATGCCGAGGCCGACAGCACCCGGATGGTCACTGTCTGGCTGGCGATCTCGGACGCCACGGTCGAGAACGGTTGCCTGCAGGTCGTCCCCGGCAAACCGCAAATGTATCCACACTGTCCGCAGAAGCAGACCGCCATCGCGCCCGGATGTCTCGACGAGACAAAGGCGCTGACCCTCCCGGTCAAGGCTGGCGGCGCGGTGCTTTTCCATCCCCTGACGCCGCACGCGTCTCTGGCCAACCAGTCGCAGGACTTCCGCTGGTCCTTCGACATCCGTTTCAACGTGACAGGCCACCCCACAGGACGCAGCCACTTTCCCTCCTTTATCGCCCGGTCCGAAGCCCATCCGGCCGCCGAACTGCGCGACTGGGAGGCGTGGAAAGGCCTGTGGGAAGCCGCGCGCGCCGAACTGGCGACCCGTCCCCACATCCCGATCCACCGCTGGTCATCCGACGCCCCCGTCTGCGCCTGAGTCCCCCTTGCAACCTGCGGCTGGAAGGCGCAGACATGACTGGCATATTAGTAGATCACCGCCCCCTGCTTCTTTGGTTTTCCAAATACCGCAGGGGGTCGGGGGCTGGCCCCCGATCCTCCACCTCCGCCACAGACCCGAGGTCAACATGAGCACCGTCCGCCTCTCAGATGCCGACAACGTCGTCACCGCCGTCACCGCCCTCGAAGTCGGCCAGCACGGCGCAACCCAACTGATCCCACGCGGTCACAAGCTGGCCACGCAGGACATCGCAAAGGGCGAAGCGGTCATCAAATACGCACAGGTCATCGGCTACGCTGCCGAAGACATCGCCACCGGCAGCCATGTCCACACCCACAATCTCGAGTTCCGCAACGTCGACACGGAGTACGAATATTCGACGAATATTCGCCCCGCCCCCGCGGTCACGTCGCGCGACACCTTCATGGGCTACAAACGCCCTACGGGCCGCGTCGGCACCCGGAATTACATTGCCGTCCTCACCTCGGTGAACTGTTCCGCCACCGCCGCCCGCAGGATCGCGGCGCATTTTTCGGATGAAAAATTGGCCGCCTACCCGAACGTTGACGGCGTCGTCGCCTTCGTGCATGGCACCGGTTGCGGCATGGCGGGTCAGGGCTCCGAAGGCTTCGAAGCCCTCCAGCGCGTCATGTGGGGTTACGCCCGCAATCCCAATGTCGGGGGTGTGCTGATGGCGGGCCTCGGCTGCGAGATGAACCAGATCGACTGGCTGGTCGAGGCCTACGGTCTGCAGCCCGGCCCCCTGTTCCAGTCCATGAACATCCAGGACGTGGGCGGCCTGCGCAAGACCGTCGATCTGGGCATCAAGAAGATCGAAGCCATGCTGCCCATCGTCAACCAGGCCACACGCGAGGAATGCCCGGCCTCCGAGCTGATGGTCGCGCTGCAATGCGGCGGCTCGGACGCGTGGTCCGGCATCACCGCCAACCCCGCCGTCGGCTATGCCTGTGACCTTCTCGTGGCCCAGGGCGGCACCGGCGTTCTGGCCGAGACGCCCGAGATCTACGGTGCCGAGCACCTGCTGACCGCCCGCGCCAGCAACCGGGAAGTGGGCGAGAAACTTGTCGACCTGATCCATTGGTGGGAGGACTACACCGCCCGCAACAAGGGCTCGATGGACAACAACCCCTCACCCGGCAACAAAAAAGGTGGCCTGACCACCATCCTGGAAAAATCGCTGGGGGCCGCGGCAAAGGGCGGCACCACGCCTTTGACCGGGGTCTACAAATACGCTGAACCGGTGACCGCCAAAGGTTTCACCTTCATGGACAGCCCCGGCTACGACCCCGCCTCGGTGACCGGTCAGATCGCCAGCGGCTGCAATCTGGTGTGCTTTACCACCGGGCGCGGCTCTGCCTTCGGCGCGAAACCCAGTCCCTCGATGAAGGTCGCCACCAACACCGAGATGTACAACCGAATGACCGAGGACATGGACGTCAACGCCGGCAGCATCCTGACCGAGGGCAAGACCGTCGAGGAGGTAGGCCGCGAGATCTACGAGATGTGGTTGCGCATGGCCTCGGGAGAGGTATCGAAGTCCGAGGAACAGGGCCTGGGCGACTATGAATTCGTGCCTTGGCAGATTGGCGCCGTGATGTAGGGAACGTCGCCCCGTTCTTTGGCCGGGGCGACCTGCGCGCCCTTCGGGCGCGGCGGGGCTCTGCCCCGAACCCCGAGGTATTTCGATCAAGATGAAGGCAGGGGCGGTGCGTCGACCATCACCCCAAATCAAGTGCGAAAGGGTTAGCAATGGCCGGACTTCCGCTGTGTATCGTGGGCGCAGGGTCCATCGGACAGCGCCATATCGACGTGGCGCGCCAATCTGCCCACATCAAGCTTGTGGCCGTCGTGGAGCCTCACGCGGCATTGCGCGACAGGCTGGAGCAGGCCGGGTTGCCGATGGTTGCCGCATTGGATGATGTGCCCGGGCACGTACAGGCCGCCATTGTCGCCACTCCGACGCAGGACCATTTTACCTCTGTGACGGGCTGTCTGACGCGCGGATGGGCCGTCATCGGAGAGAAGCCGCTTGGCGCCACGCTGGACGAGGCGCGCCTCATGCGCGATCAGGCCGAAGCCAAGGGCCTGCCCCTTTTTACCGGGCACCATCGTCGCTGCCACCCGTTCTCCATCGCTGCACGCGACGCCCTGCGCGAGATCGGAGACCTCGTCGGTATTCAGGGTCTCTGGTCGCTTCGCAAGCATGACAGCTATTACGAGGCAGATTGGCGGCGCGCGCCCGGGGCTGGCCCCTTGCTGACCAACCTGACCCATGAAATCGACCTTTTGCGCTTTCTCGTGGGCGAGATGATCGAAGCGACAGCCCTTTTGTCCTCCGCCCGCCGTGGTCTTGTGATCGAGGACACCGCCGCCCTGGCCTTTCGCTTTGCCAATGGTGCCCTGGGGTCGTTCCTGATCTCGGACGCTGGCGCGTCACCGTGGTCCTTCGAAGCGGCAAGCCATGAGAACCCCGCCATTGCCGGATCCGGCGAGGACTACCTGCGCATCATAGGCACCGAGGGTGCGCTGGCCTTTCCGTCTGTCACGCGATGGGGCCGTTCCGCGCCCGGAGAGATCGAGTGGTCGAAACCCCTCGCGCTGCACGACGCGCGCCGCTTCGAAAAGCTCGATCCGCTGCTGGCCCAGATCGACCGCTTTGCCGCGGTGGTCGCCGGTGGTCGCGACGACGTGCTTTGCACCGCTGCGGACGGCATCGCCGCCATGGAGATGACATTGGCATGCGCCCTGTCAGGCAAAACAGCGCGCCCTGTCACGCCGGCGGATGTGCCGGGAGATTACACCGGGGTCTGACCCCGCCGCGAAAGGACGAGACATGAGACTTGCAGGAAAACGCGCCTTCATCACCGCCGCCGGACAGGGCATCGGCCGCGCCATTGCCGAAAGCTTTGCCCGCGAGGGCGCGACCGTCACGGCCACCGACCTGAAGGCCGACCTTCTGGACGGGTTGGACGCCACCACGCAGGCGCTGGACGTCACCGACAAGGCCGCGCTGACCTCGGCGATCGAAAATGCCGCGCCGGATATCCTCGTGAATTGCGCAGGCTTCGTGCACGCCGGCCCGCTGCTGGACGGCACCGATGACGAGTTCGACTTCGCCATCGCGCTCAACGTGAAATCGCAATTCCATGCCATGCAGGCGGCGCTGCCCGGCATGATCGAACGCGGCGGCGGCTCGATCGTCAACATCGCCTCCGTGGCGTCCAGCATTGTTGCCGCGCCCAACCGCTGCATCTACGGCCTGTCCAAGGCCGCCGTCATCGGCCTGACGAAATCCGTCGCCGTCGATTACGTCAAGCAGGGCATCCGCGTGAACTGCATCTGCCCCGGCACCGTCGACAGCCCCTCGCTGCATGACCGCCTGCGCGCCATGGGCGACTACTACGAGGCACGCCGCGCCTTCGAGGCCCGCCAGCCCATGGGCCGCATCGGCACCGCCGAAGAGATCGCGCACCTGGCCATCTACCTCGGCTCGGACGAGAGCGCCTTCACCACCGGTCAGGCGCATGTGATCGACGGCGGTTGGGCGGCAGCGTAACCCACAAGCGCGACCTAAAGGCGCGACCGACAGGCTCATGCACGGGGAACAAGGCCATGACCGAAGCAAAACCGCGCGAGGAGCGCACCCGCACCGGCGTCCTGCTGATGGTCCTGGCCGTGGCCTTCTTCACCTGCATCGACAGTTCGGCGAAGCTCCTGATCCTCGCCGGACTGCCCGCGCTGCAAGTGGTCTTTGCCCGCTACACCGGGCATTTCATTGTCGCCGTCCTTGCCTTCGGCCTGCGTGATCCCTCTGCCTTCCGCAGCCATGCACCATGGCGGCAACTGCTGCGCTCAACCTTCCTGCTGGGGTCGACCATTCTCAACTTCATGGCGCTGAAGTTCCTGCCGATCACCGTGACCACCACGATCATGTTCGCCGGTCCCATCGTCATCACCCTGCTGGCGATCCCGCTTCTGGGCGAAAAGGTCGGCCTGCGCCGCATCGTCGCCGTCTGCACCGGCTTCATCGGCGTGCTTGTCGTCATGCAGCCCTGGGGGGCGGAGTTTCACCCGGCCATGTTCCTGACCTTGGGCGGGCTGGTCTGCGCCTCGCTCTACTTTGTCATGACTCGGATGCTGGCCGATATCGAAGCCAATGCCACGCAACAACTCTGGTCCTCAGGCTTTGCAGCCCTCGCACTCATGCCGTTCGTCTTCCAGAATTGGACATGGCCCGAAGGCACCGCGTGGCTCCCGTTCCTTCTGATCGGCTGCTTCGGTGCAGCAGGGCATATCTGCGCCACCGTTGCGCACCGCATGGCGGACGCGTCGATCCTTGCGCCGGTGATTTACGTCCAGCTCTTCATGGCCGCCTTTGCAGGCTGGCTGCTGTTCGACACGCTGCCGACGATCTACACTCTGGGCGGCGGGTCCATCATCATCGCCTCTGGCCTCTACATCTGGCAACGCGAACGCATGGTCCGCGGCAAGGTTCGGCGTCCCCTGCCAGTACAACGATAAAAGGGGGCCGAAGCCCCCTTTGCTACGAAACCAAAAGACCTCAGCCGCGCCCGATATAGGGCATGTTGGTCGCCATCACCGTCATGAACTGCACGTTGGCCTCCAGCGGAAGCTCCGCCATGTGCAGGACCGCGTCGGCCACGTGGCGCACATCCATCACCGGTTCCACCGCAATCGACCCATCCGCCTGCGGCACGCCCTTGGTCATCGCCTCCGCCATGTCCGTCAGGGCATTGCCGATGTTGATCTGCCCACAGGCGATGTTGAACGGCCGCCCGTCGAGTGAGATCGACCGCGTCAACCCCGTGACCGCGTGCTTCGACGCCGTGTAGGGTGCCGATCCCCAGCGCGGCACATCCGCCGAGACAGAGCCATTGTTGATGATCCGTCCGCCCTGCGGGTCCTGCGCGCGCATACGCTTGAACGCCGCGCGGGCGCAGATGAACGACCCGGTGACGTTGATATCCATGCAGCGCCGCCAGTCGGCCACGCTGATCTCGTCGATGGTCGCGCCCATGACCGACACGCCCGCGTTGTTGAACAGCGTATCGATATGCCCCCACTCGGCGGCGGCACGATTGAAAATCTGCTCGACCTGCATTTCCTGCGCCACGTCGCCCGGCAGCACAAGCGCGCCCTTGTGACCATCGGCCACTGCTTCCAACGGCCCCGGCTGCCGCCCGACGAGGCCGACCTTCCAGCCCGCTTCAAGGAACTTCAGCGCACAGGCCTTGCCGATCCCGGCCCCAGCCCCGGTGATGATGATGGATTTCGCGTCAGACATGCGCGCCCCCTCCCTGCTTCTTTGGTTTCAAAAATACCTCGGAGGGGTCCGGGGAGGCAGCGCCTCCCCGGTCTCACCGCCGGGCAAATGGCTCAGTGATTGTCACGCGGCAGCGCCCTGGCCACCTTCTGATAGGCCGTGGCCAGTTCCAGACAGCCGCCATCGGCCAGCTGGCCCACATGGGTGCGATAGATCTCCTGCCATGGCGTCTGGTTCACGATCTCCGGTGCCTCCCAGGCATCGATCCGCGCCTGCCACTCTGCCTCGTCCACCAGCGCGTCCATGCGCGACGCGTTCAGGTCCAGGCGCACCATGTCGCCGGTCTGCAAATAAGCCAGACCACCGCCGACCACCGCCTCGGGCGAGGCGTTCAGGATCGACGGGCTTTCCGATGTCCCGGACTGACGGCCATCCCCGACCGTCGGCAGATGATTGATGCCTGCCCGGATCAGCGCGTCCGGCGGCTGCATGTTCACCACCTCGGCGGAACCGGGATACCCCACGCAGCCGACACCGCGAATGAACAGGATACAGTTCTCGTCGATGGCCAAGGCCGGCTCGTTGATCCGGTCGTGGTAATCCTCCGGGCCCTCGAACACGATGGCCCGCGCCTCGTGGACCCCCTCGGCCCCGGGATGCGACAGGAAGCGTTTCTGGAAGTCCGCCGAGATCACAGAGGTCTTCATCAGCGCCGAGTCGAACAGGTTGCCCGTCAGCACCTTGAACCCTGCATTCTTGCGCATCGGGGCATCGTAGGTCTTGATGACCTCGGTGTCCTGACTCTCCCACCCATCGAGGTTCTCACCCATGGGCCTGCCCGTCGCGGTCATCGCGCCGTCATGGATGCGGCCCGCCTTGCGCAACTCGCCCATGACTGCCGGCACCCCGCCCGCGCGAAAGAAGCTTTCGCCAAGGTACTCCCCCGCAGGCTGCATGTTCACCAAAAGCGGCACGTCAAAGCCGACCGTCTCCCAGTCCTTCACGTTCAGTTCGACACCGGCGTGGCGGGCGACGGCCTGCAAATGCGGCGGCGCGTTGGTCGACCCGCCAATCGCCGCATTCACTACGATGGCATTCTCGAATGCTTCCCGCGTCAGGATGTCGGAGGGTTTCAGATCATCCAGCACCATCTGCACGATTCGCTTGCCGGTCTCGTAAGCCATGGCCATCCGCTCGCGGAACGGCGCCGGGATCGCGCTGTTCCCGGTCAGCGACATGCCCAGCGCCTCGGCCATGGCATTCATCGTCGAGGCCGTGCCCATCGTGTTGCAGTGCCCAAGGCTGGGCGCCGACGAACACACCCGGCTCATGAACTCCTCGTAGTCGATCTTGCCCTCGGCCAGCAGACGACGGCTCTCCCAGATGATCGCACCCGAGCCCGCGCGTTTGCCCTTCCACCACCCGTCCAGCATCGGCCCGCCGTTCAGCGCGATGGCCGGAATATCCACCGTGGCCGCACCCATGAGCATGGCAGGCGTGGTCTTGTCACAGCCCGTGGTCAGCACCACCCCGTCGATGGGGTAGCCATGCAGCACCTCCACCAGCCCAAGATACGTCAGGTTCCGGTCCAAAGCCGCCGTCGGCCGTTTGCCCGTCTCCTGGATCGGATGCACCGGGAATTCCATCGGGATGCCACCCGCCTCACGGATGCCCGCCTTGATCCGGTCCATCAGGAAGACGTGGATCTTGTTGCAGGGCGCGATGTCACTGCCGCTGTTTGCGATGCCGATCACCGGACGCTCGGACATCAGCTCTTCTTGCGTGTACGTGCTGTTCTGGTAACGCTCGACATACAGCGCCGTCATCCCCGGGTTGTTCGGGTTGTCGAACCATTCCTGGCTACGAAACCGCTTGTTCGCGCGGGTGTCTGACATTGTTCCTCCCTGCCCGGTTCGGGCTTGTCTGGTCGGGCGCATCCTTGCCTCGGATCACTGCAAGGACCAAAGCCCAAACAGCCCGAATCCCGGCGGGCGCCGCTGCGGTATCCTTGCCATTTGGTATACCAAATGCAAGCACCCTGCGCAGCCACCCCTTGACAACCTGCCCGTGGCCATCTGGTATACCATCGCAAAGACACCCCTTCGAAGGGTGCCGGAGGATACATGTTTTCAAGACCCGTGGCCCTGGCCGCCACATTCCTGCTGACCGGCTGGACGCTGCCCGCACTGGCACAGGACATTTCCACGGCGGCCACACCTGCCTGCGTCGAACGCGCCCGCTCTGATGGCGCCGACCCGAAACTCTGCCTCGCGCAGGTCCACGCCCCTTGCCAGTCGATCAGCGCCGAAACCCCGGCCCTCGTCACCCTATGCTTCGACACGGCCCGCGAGGCCTGGACCCGCGCCACCGCCGCGCGCCTTGACGAGATCACCCACGACGCGCCCGAACAGATTGGCGCACGCACCCGCATCGACACGAAATACGACCTGCTCGCCGGGCTCCTGCAATGCGACCGGCTCGAAGAACTCGGCCACCTGACCGAAATCGAAGACGACCGGCTCCTGCTGGAAAAGACCCGCTGCGAAGCCACCGCGACCGGCCTCGCCTACATCCGCCTTCTGTGGCGCGTCACCAAGGACTGAGAGGACCCCATGATCGAATCCCCGCCCGCCCTCACGCTCATCGCCTCTGCCCCCCGCCCGACCGAGGCCCAGATCGCCGCCTTTCAGGGGGTCGAAACCGCGCATATCGCCGACGCCATGGGCGGCACCGCCGCCATGGACACCACGATCTCGCCGCTGGGCTTCGGGCGCGACCTGCCGACCTTCGCCGCCGGTCCGGCGCTGGTCTGCGACAGCGGCCCGTCCGACATCATCGCCACGCTCGGCGCCATCGAACACATGTTTCCCGGGGACATCCTCGTGCACGCCGCCCACGGCAACCAGAAATGCGCCACCATCGGCGACCAGGTGTCCGGCATGCTGAAGAACGCCGGCGCTGCGGCCTTCGTCACCGACGGCCCGATGCGCGACTACGAGGGCATCGTAAAGACCGGCCTGCCCTGCTGGTGCACCGGCCTGAACCCCAATTCGCCCTCCGCCAACGGCCCCGGCGTCACCGCCACCAGTGCCGTCGTCGGCGGCCGCCACGTCTCCACCGGCGACATGGTCGTCTGCGATCTGAACGGAGTCGTGGTCGTCCCCTTCGCCCGTATCGACGACGTCATCGCAAAGGTTGCCGAGGTCAAACGCATGGAAGAAGAGCTCGCCGCCAAGGTCCGCGACGGCTTCCGAGAACCCCTCGACACCCGCAAGATGCTCGCCGAAGGCCGCGCCGTGGTGATCTACTGACCTCACCACGCACGCAGGCTTGACCTTCATCTTGATCCAAATACCCTCGGGGGAGTCTGCCTCAGGCAGACGGGGGCAGAGCCCCCCGCCCGCAGGGCCCGCCCCGAACCGCCCCCTATACGAAGGCGCTCTTCATCCCGCCCATCATCTGCGTCTTGAAGATCGACGTATTGTCCTTCGCAGGCGGCAAAGGCATCCGCACCGGCACCGCCTCGACCCGCGGCGCATAACACGGCGCGCCGGTAACCACCCGGTCCAGCAAATCCGCGTGAAACCCGCGCTGTCCCAACCCGTGAATGTAGCTCGATCCCCCCAACAACGGCCAGGCATCCGCCGCCGTGCATTCGTAGAACAGGATCTTGCGCGCCCGCGTCGAGGTATTGGGCGCCGATCCATGCAGGATGCGCACATGATGCACCGTCATGTCCCCCGCCTTGCCGGTCAGCGTCACCGCTTTCAACAGGTCGAAATCCGGGTCCGCGGGATCAATCGCGCCGCAGAACACCCCGTCATGGTGATGCGACAACACCGGCCCGCGATGCGAGCCCGGGATCACCATCAACGGACCGTTCTCCGCGTCCATGTCTTCCAGCAACACACCAAAGGCCAAAAGCGAGTCATTCGTCGCCGGGTAGAACGCCCAGTCCTGATGCCACTCCACCGCAGCCCCGCCGCTTGGAGCCTTGCAGTTAAGCTTCGACGTATTGATGACCGTGTCTGGCCCCAACAGGTCGTTCAGCACCTGCGTGATCCGCGACCCGCGCAGCAGTTCCCAAAAGAATGGATGGTTGCGATGCGGCAGCTTCACCCGCGTGAGGCGTGGAGTCTCCGCCGAATGCCCTCGGTCAAGATCAAACAACTCATCGCTCTCGCTGACCCTCCGCGACCCTTCGATCCATTCCGCCACGATCTCCTGCGCCCGCGCCAGCTCCTCCGGCGTCAGCACGTTCTCGACCCTCAGATAGCCCTCACGCGCATAAAACTCCCTCTGGTATTCCGTCAGCATCTCCAATCCTCCCAAAGAAAAAGGGACGCCTCAGCGCCCCTTCTCTGCTTCTTTCACCATGTCGATCCCGTTCAGCGCGCCGACGTGGTCGGCCAGCCAGGGCACGTAATCCTGCGCATGACCCGTCGCCTCGGCATGCACGAAATACTGCCGTGCCGCCGACAGGCACAGCGTCATGACATCCGCCGCTGCCGCCATGTTCGACGCATAGCGCAGATCCTTCGACGCATTGGCGATCGAGAACTTATGCACGTCCCGCTCCCCATCCACGACGCAACGCATGAACGTGTCAAAGAACCCGTTGCCCAGCCGCGACGACCCGATGACCTTCTGCACGGTCTGCGGTGAAATCCCGGACTTCGCCCCCAGCACGGTCACCTCGGCATACAGCGCCGCATACCCCATGCTGATGGTGTTCATCAGCAGCTTCATCTTGTGCCCGGCGCCGACACCACCCACGCGGTTGATGTTGCCCGCCCAGCACTGGATCACCGGCAAGACACGCTCGAACACGTCCTCATCGGCCCCCACCATGCAATCCAGCGTCCCGGCCTCCGCCTCCTTCGGCGTCCGGCCCAGCGGCGCATCCACCATGTGCCCCTCCTTCTCAGCCAGCTCCGCCGCCAGCGCCTCGGTCGACACCGGATCGGCGGTCGAGGTCTCGATCACCACCAGCCCCGCGCGCGCCCCGGCCAGGATACCATCCGCACCGCGAAACACCGCCTCCACCTGCGGCGAGTTCGACAGGCAGGTGTGGATCACGTCGCAGCGCTCCGCCATCTCGCGCGCCGTCGCCACCTCGGTCGCCCCCTTCGCCACGAGGCTGTCCACCGGGGTCCGGTTGCGGTTGCCCTTCACGAAGACGGTGTAGCCCTTCTCCACGAGGTTCTTCGCCATGCCATGGCCCATGTAGCCCAGCCCGATGAAGCCGATGATCGGTTTGTCAGTCATAGTCTCTCCTCCCAATTGTCCCAAACGGCCCAAGGGTCGGCGGGCGGGCGCTTCTGGCCAAGGGCCAGACAGAGCCGCCCCCGACCCTTACAGCCGCGACGTGATCCCGCCGTCGACGAACAACACGTGCCCGTTCACGAAACTCGACGCCTCCGCACACAGGAAGACGCAAGCGCCCACCAGTTCCTCTACCCGGCCCCAGCGCCCCTGCGGCGTGCGCTCCTCCAGCCAGGCCGAGAACTTCGGATCGGCCACCAGCGCCGCATTCAGCGGCGTGTCGAAATATCCCGGCGCGATGGCATTCACGTTCAGGCCCTTGGGGGCCCAATCCGTCGCCATGCCCTTGGTCAGGTTGGCAATCGCGCCCTTGGACGCCGTGTAGGGCGCGATCCCGGGCCGCGCCTGCAAGGTCTGCACCGAGGCGATATTGACGATCCGCCCCGCGCCCCGCGCGATCATGTGCCGCGCACAGGCCTGCCCGACGTAAAACGCCGAATTGACATTGGTCACCATCAGCCGGTCGAACATCTCCGGCGGGAAATCCTCCAACGGCGTGCGATGCTGCATCCCGGCGTTGTTCACCAGGATGTCGATGGCGCCATGCTCGGCCTCGAACCCATCCACCGCTGCGCGCACAGCCGCCACGTCCGTCACGTCAAAGACCAGCGTCTCCACCGCCAGCCCCTCGCCGCGCAACACCTCTGCCGCGTCGGCCAGCCGCTCCGCATTGCGCGCGTTCAACACCACCGTCGCCCCGGCCTGCGCCAACCCGCGCGCCAGTGCAAACCCGATGCCCATCGACGAGCCGGTGATCAGGGCGCGACGGCCCGTCAGACTGAAAAGTTCCATATTCCTCCTTCGCGGGGCATCGCGCAGCCGTCCCCCGTGTTGACATCCGCCGCGTCAGCCGCTTTCTTCAAAATGGTATACCATCCGGGGGCCGATGCAAGCACCGGGACGGTGCGAGGGAGGATTCATCTTGAAACAGGACCAGATGGTCCGCGCCGGGGTCGCGCCATGCTGACCTTTGCCGCAGCCGTGTTTTTCCTGATCGTCACGCCGGGACCGGGGGTTCTGTCCACGGCGGGGCTTGGTGCGGCCTACGGGTTCCGCGCCGGGCTGCGCTACGTGACGGGTCTGTTCATCGGCACCAACCTCGTGACCCTCGCCGTCATCACCGGCATCGCCGCGATCATCCTGTCCGTTCCCGTGGTGCGCTGGCTGCTCATGGCCGCCTCGCTGGCCTACCTGCTCTACCTCGCCTCCCGCATCGCCTTTGCCGGCGCGCGCATTGCCTTCATCGAGGCCAAGGCCCCCCCCGCCATCCTCGCCGGAATCGCGCTTCAGGCGATCAACCCAAAGGCCTACGCCGTCAACACAACCCTCTACGCGGGCTTCCCCTTTGCCCCCGACAACCTCGTCTTCGAAACCCTCGCCAAGCTGGTCATCGTCAACGCCATCTGGATCCCGATCCACCTCGGCTGGTTGTTCGCCGGAGCCTCGCTGCACCGCATGAACCTCTCCGACCGCACCCAGCGCCGCATCAACTACGCGATGGCCGCCTCCATGCTCATGGTGGTCGCTCTCGCCCTCATCTCCGGTCTCAAGAATGCCTGACACGTCCACCGCCCTCGCCGACCTGTCCGCCCTGCTGGGCGACCGCCTCGCCACCTCCGAGGCCGACCGCCGCCTGCACGGCCAGAACGAGACCTATTACCCGGAAACCCTGCCCTGCGCCGTCGCCTACCCCGAGACCACCGCCGAGGTCTCGCAGATCATGCAGATCTGCCATCGCCACGGGCTGCCCGTCACCGCCTATGGCGCGGCCTCCAGCCTCGAAGGCCAGCACCTGGCGCTGAACGGCGGGCTGTGCCTCGACATGAACCGCATGAACAAGGTGCTGCATGTCGCCCCCGAGGACCTGCTCTGCGTCGCGCAACCCGGCATCACCCGCAAGCGCCTGAACGAGGAGCTGAGGGCGACAGGCCTGTTCTTCTCCGTCGACCCGGGCGCCGATGCCTCGCTCGGCGGCATGGCGGCGACCCGTGCGTCTGGCACGACCGCCGTCCGCTACGGCACCATCCGCGAGAACATCCTCGCCCTCGAGGTCGTCCTCGCCGACGGCACCGTGATCCGCACCGGCACGCAGGCGCGCAAGTCCGCCACCGGCTACGACCTGACCCACCTCATGATCGGCTCCGAAGGGACGCTCGGCATCATCACGGAAATGACCGTCCGCCTGCACGGCCAGCCCGAGGCCACCGCCGCCGCCACCTGCCGCTTTGCCACCGTCGAGGAAGCGGTGAACTGCGTGATCCTGACCATCCAGTCCGGCATCCCCATGGCCCGGATCGAACTGCTCGATCAGTTCATGGTCAAGGGCTTCAACAAATACGCCAAAAGCAGCCTCCCCGAAGTCCCCCACCTCTTCCTCGAATTCCACGGCTCCCAAGCGGGCGTGCAGGAACAGACGGACGCCTTCAGCGCGATTGCCGAGGACTTCGGCGTCTCCGGCTGGCAAACCGCCACCACGACCGAGGACCGCAACGCCCTCTGGGCCATGCGCCACAACGCGCATTACGCCTCCGCCGCGCTGGGGGCCAAGGACGGACAGGCCGGAAACATCTGGCCCACCGACACATGCGTGCCGATCTCGCGACTGGCCGAAGCTGTCACTTGGGCGCAGGACAAGGCCGCCGAGATGGGCCTGACCGCCACCATCGTCGGCCACGTGGGCGACGGCAACTTCCACGTGGGCCTCTCGGTCGATCCCGCCAACCCCGAGGTCATGCAACGCGCCGAGGATTACGTGCACCAACTTGGCGCCATGGCCCTCACGATGAACGGCACGGTCTCCGGCGAACACGGGATCGGCGTCGGCAAGCAATATTTCATGGAGGCCGAACACGGTGTCGCCGTCGCCACCATGCGCGCCATCAAGGCCGCGCTCGACCCCACCAACATCCTCAACCCGGGCAAGATGCTGCCCCCCGCCTGACCTCGCACACCCACGTCTGAATTTTCGCAGAAAATTCGTCCGCACCTGTCCAAAACGGAATGACCCGATGACCCTGCAAAACCCCGATCCCAAAGGCACCTTCCTCGCCCGCGTCTGGCGCCCGAACACGGGTCCCGCCATCTGCGTTCTGCGCGACGACCGTCTTTTCGACATAACCTCGCGCGACACCCCCACCATGCGCGACCTGCTCGAACGCGACGACCTGCTGACCTACGTCCACGCGCAACGGGGCGAGGACATAGGCCGCGTCGACCAGATGCCCCCCGACATGCGCCTCCTTGCCCCCTGCGACCTGCAAGTGGTGAAGGCATCGGGCGTCACCTTCGCCCAGTCCATGGTCGAACGGGTGATCGAGGAACAGGCCGCCGGCAACCCCGACCGCGCCGACGCCATCCGCAAGAAGGTCACAGCCGTGATCGGTGACAGCCTCGCAGGCATCGTGCCCGGCTCGGACAAGGCCATGGAGGTCAAGCGCGTCCTGCAAACCGAGGGCCTCTGGTCACAATACCTCGAAGTCGGCATCGGCCCGGACGCCGAGGTCTTCACCAAATGCCCGACGCTGGCCGCCATGGGCCACGGCGCGGACGTGGGCTTGCACCCCATGTCGAAATGGAACAACCCCGAGCCGGAAATCGTCCTCGCCGTGACCTCGCAGGGCAAGATCGTGGGCGCCACGCTCGGCAACGACGTCAACCTGCGCGACGTCGAGGGCCGCTCCGCGCTCCTGCTGGGCAAGGCCAAGGACAACAACGCCTCCGCCGCCATCGGCCCCTTCCTGCGCCTCTTCGACGAGAGCTACACGATGGAGGACATGGAAAACGCCGAACTGACCCTCACCGTCACGGGCGAGGATGACTTCACCCTCAATGGCCGCTCGTCGATGTCGAAGATCAGCCGCAAACCGGGGTCGATCGTCGCCCAGACCATCGGCGCGCATCACCAGTACCCGGACGGCTTTTTCCTCTACCTCGGCACGCTCTTCGCCCCCACCGAGGACCGCGACGCCCCCGGCCAGGGCTTCACTCATAAAATCGGCGACATTGTGACCATCGCGGAACCGAAACTGGGTGCGCTCACCAACACCGTGCGCCTCTCTACCGACTGCGCGCCGTGGGACTTCGGCGTCTCCGCCCTGATGAAGAACCTCGCCGCCCGAGGCCTGCTATGAGCAGCTTCCTCTCGCTTGGCGAAATCATGGTCGAACTGGCTCCGGCACAGGACGGCCTGCTGAAACAAGGCTTTGCCGGCGACACCTTCAACACCGCGTGGTACGCTCGCCGCCTGCTCCCGCCTGAGTGGTCCGTCTCCTACGGCACCGTCATCGGGCAGGACGCCATCTCGGACGACATGGCCGACTTCATCCGCGCCCAGGGCCTCGACACCGACGCGCTGGCCCGCCACCCCGAGCGCACCGTCGGCCTCTACATGATCTCGCTGAAGGACGGCGAGCGCAGCTTCTCCTACTGGCGCGGCCAGTCGGCGGCAAAGACCCTTGCCGACGATCCCAACCGCCTCGCCGCCATGCTGAAGGGTCGGCGTAACATCCACTTCTCCGGCATCACCCTCGCCATCCTGCCGCCCAAGGCGCGCTCCACCTTCTGCGCTGCCCTCGCTAGCGCCCGCGCGCAAGGCGCACATGTCAGCTTCGACACCAACCTGCGCCCGAAACTCTGGGGCTCCATCGACGCCATGCGCGACGGCCTCACCCTCGGTGCCTCGGTGGCGGACACCGTCCTGCCCTCCTTCGACGAAGAGCAAAGCATCTTCCCCGATCAGACTCCGCGGGACACCGTCACCCGCTACGCCAGGGGCGGCGCGACAACCGTCGTGGTCAAGAACGGCAGCGCCCCCGCCACGGCCTGGCACACCACCGAGGGCACGGTCCAAGTCACCCCGCCATCCGTCGCGCAAGTCACCGACAGCACCGCCGCAGGCGACAGCTTCGCCGCAGGCTTCCTCGCCGCCCGCGCCCTCGGCCAATCGCTGCAACAGGCCACCGAACAGGCCGCTACCCTCGCCTCGAACGTCATCCAACATCGCGGAGCGCTCGCCCCCGCCCTCTTCGAAGGAGAATCCAAATGAACATCCTCATCATCGGCGGCGCCGGAGTTGTCGGCCAGAAACTCGCCCGCGCCCTCGCAGCCAAGGGCACCCTGCGCGGCAAACCCATCACGAAGCTCACCCTCGCAGACCTCTCGGACGCGCCCCTGATCGACGCCCCCTTCCCGGTCGAGGCGACGACCTGCAACATCACCGACCCGGCCTCGGTCGCGGCAAACATCACCGAAGACACGGATGTCATCTACCTGCTCGCCGCCGTGGTCTCGGCCCACGCCGAGCAGGACTTCGACTTCGGCTACAAGGTCAACATGTTCGGCACCCTCAACGTGCTCGACCGCTGCCGCGCCCTCGGCACGAAGCCCGTTCTGGTCTTCACCTCCTCCATCGCTGTCTTCGGCGGCGAGGTGCCCCAGCCCTACACCGACCACTCGGCGCTCAACCCGCAGATCAGCTACGGCGCACAAAAGGCCATCGGCGAGATCCTCGTGAACGACTACACGCGGCGCGGCTTCATCGACGGGCGCGGCTTCCGCCTGCCGACCATCTCCGTCCGCCCGGGCAAGGCCAACCGCGCCGCCTCCTCCTTCATGTCCTCGATCTTCCGCGAACCGCTGCAAGGCCAGGAGGCGATCTGCCCCGTCGACCCCGACTTCCCGCATTTCTACCTCTCGCCGAAGCAATGCGCGCTGAACCTCGTCAAAGGCGCGGAAATCCCCGCCGAGGACATGGGCAAGAACCCGACAATGACCATGCCGGGCCGCGTCTGGACCATCCGCCAGATGATCGACGCCATGACCGCCGTGGCAGGCCCGGAACCGGCAAAACTCATCCGCTGGGAAGAACAGCCCGAGATCGCCGAGATCCTCAAGGGCTGGCGCCTCGACATCCGCCCGGAAAAGGCCGCCCGCCTCGGCCTCAAAGCCGACGACAGCTTCGAGGACAACATCCGCTACTTCCTCGAAGAAGACATTGCACCGGCGCAATCCTGAGCGCGCGCGCCTGTTTCTTCCTGGTCCAAATACCTCCGGGGGGAGGCCCGGCACGGGCCGAGGGGGCAGCGCCCCCCCCCCCCCCCCAAGCAAGGCCCCACATGAACCCATTCGCCCACTACACCAACCACAAGGGCCAAACCCTTTTT
>NZ_JBNAGB010000010.1:84489-175092 GCF_049800975.1 Sagittula sp. S175 | reverse complement strand
CCCCCCCGGTCGCTTTGGCGAAGCCAAAGCGAAACCGCTGCAAGAGACGGATAGCAGATCAGTGAATGGGTGCGGCGACGGGGTCGAGCAGGGTGCGGCCGCCGTCGACGGTCATGACCTGTCCGGTGACGAAGCCTGCGCCGTCCGAGGCGAGGAACTGGACCGTCTCCGCCAGTTCGCGGGGTGCGGCGATGCGGCCCAGCGGTGTGTGCGCCTCGATCAGGCCGCGATAATCGCGGTTGTCCTTCAGCACGTCTTTGAGGCTGGCGGACATGACCGATCCAAAGGCCACGGCATTCACCCGGATGCGCTGCGGCGCCAGCGCCACGGCCATGGAACGGGTCATCTGGTCCAGCGCGGCGCAGCTGACAGAGTAGGCCAGCAGGTTCGGATGCGTGCGCCGCGCGGCGATGGACGACAGGTTGACGATGGCGCCGACCTGGCCTTCATCCTGCCCTTCGGCCTGCTTTATCATGCGCTTGGCGACCATCTGCGACAGCCGATAGGCATTGGTCAGGTTCTGCGTCATCATCAGTTCCAGCGTCTCGTCCTCGGGGTCGAGCGGGTCCGAGGAAACCACCTGCCGCGAGCCGTTCACCAGGATGTCGACCCGGTCATAGGCGTCCAGCGTGGCCGACAGCAGGTTCGCCATCGTCAGCCGTTCGCGCAGGTCGCCGGCGAAGAACTTGATGTTGCCATCCTCTGTGGCCTTTTCGCATTCCTTGCTCAGCTGCACCTCGTCCATGTCGGCCAACATCACATTGGCCCCCTGGTTGGCAAAGTGCCGGGCGATGGCCTGACCGACGCCGTTGGCGGCGCCGGTGATGATGGCGGTCTTGCCTTCGATGGAGAAGCTCATGGTCGATTCCCTGGTCGATTTCGGGGCTGTTTACCGGTCAACCTATCCTGCCTCATCGGCGAGCGCGAGACGGCCTTGCGGCGTGCAGTACCTTGAAACGGTTGTCGCCCCCGGCTTCGGTCACGTCACGGAACAGGTCGGACAGCGTTGCCTCGTAAGGTAGGTGGCGGTTGGCGACCATCCAGAGCTGGCCATGCGGGGCCAGCATCCCGGCGGCCGAGGCGATGAAGGCGCGTCCCAGCGCGGGGTCGGCGGCGCGACCGCTGTGGAAGGGTGGGTTCATCACCACCACGTCCAGCTTTACCGGCGGGGTCCAGGTCGTCGCATCGGCCCAGTGGAACTGCGCGCGCGGGTCGGTGAAGTTCAGGCGGGCGCAGTCCAGCGCGGTCTTGTCGGTCTCGACCATGTGCAGGGCCTTGACGTCCGGATGCCTCAGCACCTCGCGCGAGAGCCAGCCCCAGCCCGCGCCGAGGTCGGCCAGCTTGCCGTGCAGTCCCTTGGGCAGGGCCTTGGCCAGCGCGACAGAGGCCTCGTCGGGCGCGTCGGCGGAAAATACGCCGGGCGCGACCCAGTCGCCGTGGGCGTTCTGGTGACGCTCGGGGCGGGCCCATACGGACAGCGCGTCGCCCGGATGCAGCCAGACGCATTTGCCATGCGCCTTGGACACCTGCCCGTCGATGGGGGCCAGTTTCTTGAGGCCCTTCAGGATCGCCTCGATCCCGTCGGTCTTGGCACCGTCGATCACGACCAGCGGCGCATGGGCGGCGGCCTGCGCGATGCGGGCCTCGGACAGGTCGCGGGCACGGGCGAGGGTCACGATGGCGGCGGCGTATTGGCCTTCGGGCGCGGTGACGACTTTCACGCCGCGTTGTTGCCAGCCGGTCGTGGCCACCGCGTCGGTCTGGATGACGGTCAAGCGGGCCGGGTCGAGGTCCAAGGCCGCGTCGGCGGGGGCGCCAAACAGTGCAATCTCCCCCTCGGGCAGCAGCAGACCGCCCTGGTCGATGGCATAACGGATGCGTTCAGAAGTCATGGCGGACAGCCCCAGGCAATGAAAGCCCCGGGCCTATTCCTTTTCCATGGTGCACTGCAAGGGGTGCTGGTGGCGGCGGGCAAAGTCCATGACCTGCCCGACCTTGGTCTCGGCGATCTCGTGCGAGAAGACACCGACCACGGCGACGCCCTTTTTATGCACGGTCAGCATGATCTCGAACGCCTGCGCGTGGGTCATGCCGAAGAAGCGTTCGAGGATATGCACGACGAATTCCATCGGCGTGTAATCGTCGTTCAGAAGCAAGACCTTGTACAGCGGCGGGCGTTTGGTGCGCGGCTTCGTGTCGACGACGACGCCGACATCGCCGTCACCATCCTTCGGCGCATCTCCTGCTGTCACGCGGGCCATCATCCGGGCTGTCGTCCACTTCTGCGGGGCATCTGTCATGGGCGGTTCGTGCTTTGCGTTTCCGAATTTGGTCTCATTATATAGCCGGACGGGTCCCGGCGAAAAGGGGCCAAGGGACATGAGGCATAAATGGCGCAGAATCTCCTAACAATCGGTTTCGACGCGGATGATACGCTCTGGCATAACGAGCGGTTCTTCAAGCTGACGCAGGAAAGATTCGCCGAATTGCTCAAGGATCATGCAGATCGCGACCATCTTGAGCAGAGGCTGGTCACCGCAGAGCGGCGTAATATCGGGCACTACGGCTTTGGCGTAAAGGGATTCGTGCTGTCGATGATCGAGACGGCGCTGGAGGTGACCGACAACCGCGTGCCGGGCGAGGTGATTGGCGAGCTGATGGAGGCCGGGCGCGAGATGCTGGCGCATCCGATCGAACTGCTGCCCCATGCCCGCGAGGCTGTGGAGGCGGTGGCGGGCTCGCATCACCTTGTCCTGATTACAAAGGGCGACCTGCTGCACCAGGAGCGCAAGCTGGCGCACTCCGGGTTGGGCGAGCTGTTCGACGGCGTCGAGATCGTGTCTGACAAGGTGCCTGCGACCTACGCGCGGATCTTTGCCCGCACCCCGGGCGGGGCAGGGGGGGCGATGATGGTGGGCAATTCGATGAAATCCGACGTTTTGCCCGCGCTGGAGATCGGCTGCTGGGGCGTGCATGTGCCGCATGATCTGGCCTGGGCGCTGGAGCACGCCGAGGCACCTTCGGAAGCGGCGCGGTTCCGCGCGGTGGCCGACCTTGGTGCGCTGCCGGATCTGGTGGCGGAGATCGGCTGAACGCGGGCGGGAACCGGCTGAGGCTATGCCTTAATCCCGCCACAATTTATCTTAATTCGGACACAATTCATTGTATGGGGGTGAGGACCGGTCAAAACCCCAACATGTAGGGTGAACGCGTTTGCAAAACGCCTGAAAAATCAACGCTCTGCGGGGTTTCCCGGAATCCCTATCCGTGTTAGGACTCTCTTAACCACGGCGCTCGCAGAATGGCGTCGGGCAAGAACGAACACCCACCGAAATATCGGGGGTCTGAGGCAGAAAGGCGGACGACATGGCGCACCCTCGCAGGCAGCGGGGCCGTTATGGCCTGTGGGCATTCACATTTCTCTGGCTGGCAGTTTTCCTGCCGCTGTACGCGCATGCGGCCCCCTACGCCGCCTTCGTGATGGATGCGCGCACCGGCAAGGTCTACCACGCCAAGAACGCGGACACCCGGCTGCACCCCGCGTCTTTGACCAAGATGATGACGATCTACATCGCGTTTGAGGCGGTGCAGAACGGCGAGCTTTCGATGGACACCATGGTGACCATTTCCCAGAACGCCGCGAGCGAGCCGCCGTCCAAGCTGGGTCTGAAGCCGGGGCAGAAGATCGCGCTGCGCTATCTCGTGCGCGCGGCCGCGGTGAAGTCGGCCAACGACGCGGCGACGGCCATCGGCGAGGCGATCTCCGGCTCCGAGGCAGCCTTTGCCAATCGCATGAACCGCACCGCCAAGGTGATGGGCATGACGCGGACCACATTCAAGAACGCGCACGGGCTGACGCGGGAAGGGCATCTGTCCACCGCGCGTGACATGTCGCTGCTGGGGCAGCACCTGATTTATGACTACCCGCAGTATTACAACCTGTTCTCGCGCACCACGGCTGACGCGGGCGTGCGCACCGTGTCGCACACCAACCGCCGCCTGCTGGAAAGCTATCGCGGCGCGGATGGCATCAAGACCGGGTATACGGTGGCGGCGGGTTTCAACCTGACGGCATCGGCGGAACGGGACGGGGAGCGGATCATCGCGACGGTGTTCGGCGGGCGATCCACCGCGTCTCGCAACGCCAAGGTAGCGGAGCTGCTGGATCTCGGCTTCCAGCAAGCGCCGTCGCGCGTGGCGCTGAACCCGCCGCCAAAGCCGCCCTACCTGGGCCGTGGCACGGTTGCGCCTGCAGAGGTCGTGATTGCGAACACATCGGCGCCCATGCCGGGGACGCGGGCGAAATCCATCCGGGTGGCGAGCGCTGCCGTGACACGCAGCCTGCGCCCAACGGCGCGTGGCGGCGGCGTGGCCCCGGCGGACGTGGCGCCGCTGGTGGCTGGGCTGGAAAGCGATATCGAGGATATGTTGCGCGAGGTTCAGGCGACATCGGCCACTGCATCGACGGCGGCGGCGGTCATCGCGGCGGCGCCGGCTGCTGCGGCACCTGCCGTGGCGGCTCCGGTCCAGACGGCCTCGCTTGCCGCCAAGGTCGTGGCTCCGGCGGCCGCAGCCCCTGCGGCGTCGGTCAAGCCGATGCGGCGACCGGCGGGCGTGATGGAAGTGCGCGCGCTGACCCTGGAGAAACCGACACCGGCGCGGGAGGCGGAGGTGGTCACCCGTCTGTCCACCAACGACAGCCGTCATTGGGGCATCAACGTGGGCCGTTACCCCAGCCGCTTTGCCGCCGAGAAGGTGTTGCTGAAGACCGCGCTGGCCGAGACTGCGACGCTGGACGGGACGCTGCGCAAGGTGGTGCAGGGCAACCGGGGGTTCGATGCGAATTTCATGGGGATGACCCGCGATTCCGCCGAACTGGCCTGCAAGCGGTTGCAGGCGCGGCAGGTCAACTGCTTCATGATCGGCCCGAGCTGAGAACTGGGCAGGTCGGGGGACACCCCCGACCTACGCGGATTGAAAGGTCAGGCCTCGGCCAGGGCCGGGGACCCGGCCAAAAGCGCCTCGGCGATCTGCACGGCGTTCAGCGCGGCACCCTTGAGCAGCTGATCCCCCACCACGAACATCGTCAGCGTGCGGCCCGAGGGGTCGCCAAGGTCGCTGCGGATGCGGCCCACCAGCACGTCATCCTGACCGCTGGCCTCGGAGGGCATGGGGAAGTGGTTTGCCGCGCGGTCATCGACGACGCGCAGGCCGGGCGCGCCTTGCAGGGCGGCGCGGGCCTCGTCCGCGGCCAGCGGGGTGTCGAATTCCACGCTGAGCGAGATCCCGTGCGCACGCGGCACCGGCACGCGGATGCAGGTCACGCCGATGGGCAGGCCGGGGAGCGTCAGGATGCGGCGCAGCTCCTCCATGACCTTCAGTTCCTCGCCGTTGTAGCCGCTGTCGGGGTCGATGGCGGCGTTGTGGCTGAAGAAGTTGAACGCGAGGGTATGCGGCAGGACCTGCGGTTCAAAGGGCTCGTTGGCGAGGATGGCGCGGGTGCCTTGACGCAGTTCTTCGACCGCTGCCGCGCCCGCGCCGGAGGCGGCCTGATAGGTGGCCATGTTAAGGCGGGTGATGGCGCGCAGACGTGCCAGCGGGGCCAGCGCGACGGAGGCGATGGCGGCAACGCAGTTCGGGTTGGCGATCAGGCGGTCGTCGGTACGCAGGGCATCGCCGTTGGCCTCGGGGACGATCAGCGGCACGTCGGCCTGCATCCGGAAGGCCGAGGAGTTGTCCACGACGCGTGCCCCGGCGCGCAGGGCGATGGGGGCGTATTGCCGCGACAGGGTCGCCCCGGCAGAGAAGAGCGCGATGTCGACGCCATCGAAGCTGTGTTCCGTCAGTTCCTCGACCGCCAGCATGGCGCCGCGGAAGGGCAGGAGGCGCCCGGCGGAGCGGGCGGAGGCCAGCAGGCGGACGCCGCTGAGGGGCGTGCCCCGGCGTTCGAGACAGCCGAGAAGCTCGACGCCGACGGCTCCGGTGGCGCCGACGATGGCGATGAAGGGCGGGTTTGCGGGGTTGGACATGGTCTTGGCTCCTGGTCAGGCGGAGCGGCGGGCCGTGTCATGCACCCCCTGCCGTCTCCGGCGGGGGTTGTGTGATCAGTCCGTCAGTGTTGGACCAAGCACGACCAATCCCCCGCCATGGCGGTGGTCTTGGTGGTGGTGGTCTTTTTCGACATCATGGACATGGGGCGGCGCCTAGCGCAAAAATTGTCAGCTGGCAATTCGTCTGTCCTTTGGCGGTCGAACACACAAGGGAGTGTTGCAACGCCGACATATGGACATGACAAACCCCCGAAGGCGCGGGGCCCCGGGGGTTTGCGAATTTTATGCGGTTCGGAAGCTGAGGCCCCCGGAAGTCCCTAAGCGAGAGCTCAGAGCATCCCTTCGCGCTGGGCTTTTTTACGAGCCAGCTTGCGGGCGCGGCGAATCGCCTCGGCCTTTTCACGGGCTTTCTTCTCGGACGGCTTCTCGAAATGCTGCTTGAGCTTCATTTCGCGGAAAACGCCTTCGCGCTGCAGCTTTTTCTTCAGGGCACGGAGCGCCTGATCGACATTGTTGTCGCGAACACTGACCTGCATGTGGTTGTCACCACCTTTCTAGGTTTGAGTTTCGATATTGCAGGAGGTGGCCCTATAGCAAGGATCGGACTATGTGTCCAGTATGGACCCGAGAAGGAGATGACCATGCCCGATACTGCCGATCGCCTGCTGGATGCGGCCCTGATGCACGTGGCCTTCGACGGCTGGTCCGAGACGACGTTCAAGGCGGCGGTGGCCGACGCCGATGTGAACATGACGGTGGCGCGGGCGCTGTTTCCGCGCGGTGCCGTGGATCTGGCGGTGGCCTATCATCGGCGCGGCGATGCCCTCATGGTGAAGCGGCTGGCCGAGGCGGACCTGTCGGAGATGCGGTTCCGGGACAAGGTGGCCCATGCGGTGCGGTTGCGCATCGAGGCGGCGGACGACCGCGAGGCGGTGCGGCGCGGCACGACGTTGTTCGCGCTGCCGATGTACGCGCCCGACGGGGCCAAGCTGATCTGGGGCACGGCGGATGCGATCTGGACCGCACTGGGCGATACCTCGGAAGATTACAACTGGTACACGAAGCGGATGACGCTGTCGGCGGTCTATTCCTCGGTGGTGCTGTTCTGGCTAGGCGACGAGTCGGCGGGGCACGAGGCGACCTGGGCTTTTCTCGATCGGCGTATCGAGAACGTCATGCAGTTCGAAAAGGCCAAGGCGGGCGTGAAGAACAGCAATCTGCTGGGCGGTTTGCTGGCCGGTCCGGCGAAGGTTCTGGAGCGGGTGCGCGCGCCGCAGTCGGCGCGGCGCGACGATTTGCCGGGGGGCTGGACGCCGGGTCGCTGACACCGGACGCCCTTGGGGGCTTTCCCTTGGGCGTTTCGCGCCCTAGCCTCCGACGACGAACAGGGAGGCGAGAATGTCCGAGATGCGCGCGATCGAAATCACCGAGGCCGGTGGGCCGGAGGTCCTGAAGCTGTGTACCCGCCCGGTGCCGGAACCCAAGGCGGGGCAGGTGGTCATCAAGGTTGCCTATGCGGGTGTGAACCGCCCGGACGCGCTGCAACGCGCGGGCAGCTATGCGCCGCCTCCGGGGGCGTCGGACCTGCCGGGGCTGGAATGTTCGGGTGAGGTTGCTGCGGTGGGCGCGGGCGTCGATTGGCCGAAGGTGGGGGACAAGGTCTGTGCCTTGTTGCCCGGTGGAGGATACGCGGAATACGTGGCGACGCCCGCCGCGCATTGCCTGCCCGTGCCGCAGGGCATGGGGATGAAGGAGGCTGCCTGCCTGCCCGAGACCTTCTATACCGTCTGGTCGAATGTCTTCATGCGGGGCGGCTTGCAGGCTGGCGAGCGGTTCCTGATCCATGGCGGGTCGAGCGGGATCGGGACGACGGCGATCCAGCTGGCGAACCACTTTGGCGCGCGCGTGTTCGCGACCGCGGGCAGTGCCGAGAAGTGCCAGGCCTGTCTGGACCTCGGTGCGGAGCGGGCGATCAACTACCGCGAGGAGGACTTCGTCAAGGTGATGAAGGATGAGGGCGGGGCGAACCTGATCCTCGACATGGTGGGCGGCGACTATATCCCGCGCAACGTGGCCTGCATGGCGAACGATGCGCGCATGGTGCATATCGCCTTTCTGAACGGACCGAAGGCCGAGCTGAACTTTGCCGTGGTCATGGCCAAGCGGCTGACGATCACCGGCAGCACGCTGCGCCCCCAGAGCGATCTGGCGAAGGCGCGAATCGCGGACGAACTGCGCGAAAAGGTCTGGCCGCTGCTGGACGCGGGCAAGGTCGCGCCGGTGATGGATTCGGAGTTTGCGCTGGAAAAAGCAGCAGATGCGCATGCGCGGATGGAGGGTTCGACCCACATCGGGAAGATCGTCCTGAAAATTTGACGCGCGTAAAGTCGCGCTTTGGAAGTCAGAGGTCGGATTCGTCACTTCGCGAGAATTATCTTGGCGATATCGCTTGATGCGTGTGTTTCCTATCCGTATGCGTAGGAAACTTTGAATGTGAGCGCCCTAAATGCCCGCGGATTACCGAATTGAGACTGATCTCAACCTCGTGGTGGTGACCTTCTCCGGCGCGGTGACGCTTGCCGAGCAGATTGCAGCACTGAGAGCCTATGCCGCCGATCCGATGCGCGATCCGGCACATCACGGGCTGATGGATTTCAGCGATTGCACGATGCACGAGCATTTCTTTGAGGAGGTGCAAAGGCTGGCGCATTGCATTCGCCGGACATTCGCAGGCCGGGCAGACAGCGCCCGTCGGACCATCTATGCGCCGGATGATGTGACCTACGGTGTCAACAGGATGCTGCAATCGCTGCTCGATGGCTCCGGACTGCACGTGGAGGTCTGCCGCACGCGCGCAGAAGCGTTGGATGCGCTACCGCTGGACCGCGAAAATGGCGCCTATCGTGCGTTTCGCGCGACATGGCTCGCGCCGGAGAACGTCGCGGCCTGAAATATGGTGATCTGCGGCACGACGTTTGACAAGCCGGGGGCGGGCCTCAGCTATAGGCCCGCTCTGCCCCTTCTTCCAATGCCTGTCGCAGCTTCTTTTCGATCAGGTCGCGCTTTGCCTGGCTGTGCAGTTTCAGGCCGAACATGTCTTTGACGTAGAAGGTGTCCACCACCTGTTCGCCATAGGTCGCGATGACCGCCGAGGCGATATAGATGTTCTGGTTCGCCAGCGTGCGCGTGATGTCATAGAGCAGACCGCCCCGGTCGCGGGTGTCGACCTCGATGATGGTGAAGATCTCGGAGCCTTCGTTGTCGAAGGTGATGGAGGTCGGCACCTTGAAGGCCTTCTCGCGCTTCTTGAGCTTGTCCTTGTCCTTCACGGCGTCGCGGGCGACGACCTCGCCCTTGAGCGTCTTGAGGATCATCTGGCGCAGGCGCGGGATGCGAACGTCCTCGTAAGGCGCGCCGTCGGCGTCCTGGATCCAGAACATGGCGGTGGCATAGCCGTCGCGGGTGGTGAAGGTGCGCGCGTCCACGACGTTCGCCCCCACCAGCGCCAGCGCGCCGGTCAGACGCGAGAAGATGCCGGGGTGGTCCTGAAGGGCAAAGGCCACGCGGGTGGCGTCGCGGTCCTCGTCCAGATGAATGTCCATGCGGATTTCATCATCGCTGATGCCGCGCAGAAGGTTGGCCATGATGACATGGCCGGTGACATGCAGGCCCTGCCAGTAGGGCGCGTAGTGGCGGCTGCTTTCCTTGGAGATATCCTCGGGCGACCAGTCGTACAGGGCCTCGCGCAGGGCTTTCTTGGCTTCCTCGCCGCGGTTCTCGCGGTTGAGGACCTCCATGCCGTTTTCCAGCGCACGGCGGGTCTGGCGGTAGAGCGCGCGGATCAGCGCGGCCTTCCAGTTGTTCCAGACGCCCGGGCCCACGCCGCGAATGTCGCAGACGGTCAGCACGGTCAGCAGGTCGAGCCGCTCGCGCGTCTTCACTGCCTTGGCAAAGTCGCGCACGGTGCGCGGGTCCGCGATGTCGCGTTTCTGCGCCATGTCGGACATGAGCAGATGGTAGCGAACCAGCCATTCCACGGTCTCGGCCTCGTCCTTGGTCAGGCCAAGGCGCGGAGCGACGGTGCGCGAGATGCGCGCGCCGAGTATGGCGTGATCTTCCTCGCGGCCCTTGCCGATGTCATGCAGCAGCAGCGCGATGTACAGAACGCGGCGGTTCACCCCGGCCTTGAGGATCGAGGACGAGACAACCAGCTCTTCCTTGAGGTGGCCGTGTTCGATTTCCGAGAGGTGCCAGAGGCATTGGATGGTGTGTTCGTCCACCGTGTAGTGGTGGTACATGTTGAACTGCATCATCGCCACGATGGGCGCGAATTCCGGGATGAATTGCGCCAGTACGCCAAGCTCGTTCATGCGCCGCAGGGCGCGTTCCGGGTTGCCGTGGTTCAGCAGCAGGTCGAGGAACAGCTTTTGCGCGCGGGGATCGTTGCGCATCTTGTCGTCGATGAGGTTCAGGTTCGCCTTGATGAGGCGCATGGCGTCCGGATGGATCAGGAGGCCGGTGCGCAAGGCTTCTTCGTAGATGCGCAGGAGGTTCAGCGGGTCCTTGAGGAACTCGGCGTCATCCTCGATTGCAAGCCGCCCATGGGTGACGGTGTAGCCCTTGGGCGTGTCCGGCGTGCGCTTGAAGATGCGTTCCAGCAGGGGCGGGGCCTTGCGGTGGTCGGCCTCGAGTGAGGTCAGCAGGATGCGGGTCAGGTCGCCCACGGCGGTGGCGTGGCGGAAGTAGTCCTGCATGAACCATTCCACCGCCCGCCGCCCGGCGCGGTCGTTGTAGCCCATGCGGGCAGCGATTTCCGGCTGGGTGTCAAACGACAGCTGTTCGACAGCCCGTCCCGAGATCAGGTGCAGGTGGGTGCGGACCGCCCAGAGAAAGCGTTCCGCCTGCACGAAGGTCTCGTATTCCTCGGGCAGGAAGACGCCCTTGTTCACCAGTTGCGACACGTCGTCGGTGTGATGGACGTACTTGATGATCCAGAACAGCGATTGCAGGTCGCGCAACCCGCCCTTGCCCTCCTTGACATTGGGCTCGACCATGTAGCGCTGGCCCTGCTTGCCGTGGCGGGCGTCGCGTTCCTCGAGCTTGGCCATGACGAATTCACGCTCGGTGCCCTCGAAGAGGTCGGACCAGAGCTTGCGGTCAAGTTCTTCGGCCAGCGCCTGGTTGCCGGTCAGGTAACGGGCTTCGAGCATGGCGGTGCGGATGGTGAAATCCTCGGCGCCGAGGCGCACGCAATCGCGCACGGTGCGGGAGGAATGGCCGACCTTCAGCTTTAGATCCCAGAGGATATACAGCATAGACTCGATGACGCATTCCGCCCAGGCGGTGATCTTTGTCGGGGTCAGGAACAGCAGGTCGACGTCCGAGAAGGGCGCCATTTCACCGCGACCGTAACCGCCCACGGCGAGGACGGCGATGCGCTCGCCCTCGGTCGGGTTGTGCTTTGGATGCAGGACCTGGGTGGCGACCTCGAAGGCGAGGGTGACGAGGCCATCGGTGAGCCAGGTGTAGGACCGCGTGGTGCGCCGGGACCCAAAGGGTTCGCGTTCGAAGGCGTCGCGGATCACCTGCCGCCCGTCGGTCGCCGCCTCGGTCAGGCGCTTTACCGTGGCCTTGCGGATCTCCGCCTCGGACGCGCCGGGCGTGAAGGCGGCAAAGAGATCGGCCCGGATGGCGGGGAGATCGAAGATATCCGCTGCCGACGCGATCAGGTCGGCCGGCAGCGTTTCATGGGTTATGTCAGAAACCGGCTCCGGAGAGGCTGCTGGGGGCAGGGTCAAGGATCACCATCTGGTTGTTCTGGATCGAGGCAATCGCCAGCGCGCGCTGGTTCGTGCCGTTCTTCAGAAGGCGGAATACACCGCCGGTGCCTGTAAAGCTAGCAGAGGTGAGGCTTTTTCCGGTCAATGCGTCGGAGTTGCCCTTCTTTGCCAGAAGGCCGATGGCCGAGATGCCGTCAAAGGCGAGGCCTGCCAGCGGGTGCGGGGACGCGCCGTAGGCGGCCGTATAGCGCTGGTTGAAGGCCTCCTGACGCGACCGGTCGGGAACACCGAACCACACGCCCTGCAGGCCGGGGTTGGCGAACAGGTCGGGGCGCACGTCGAAGCGGGTTAGGCCCGCCAGCTGGATCTGGCCCGGGGTCACGCCGTTGGCGGGGAGCTGATCCAGCAGGATCGGCATGGCGGCATTGGCGGCCTCGGTGGTGATGAAGATCGTATCGGCAGCCCCCGAAGTGACGGCGGCTGCGGCGCGCTTGGCGGTCGCGGTGACGCCCTCGATGGACAGCTCGTAGGCTTCGGAGGACACGACCTGGATGCCGTTTACGGTCGCCGCCTGCTCGATCGCGATCTTGCCGAACTGGCCGGGCACGTCGTTGGAGTAGATGATGACGATGCTCTTCTTGCCGGTCTTGCGGGCGTGGGCCATCAGGCGGTCAGCAGTGTTCGCAAAGGTCGGGCCGAGGATAAAGACGTTGCCACCGGCAATGGCGGTCGTGTTCGAGAAGGACAGGACGTTCACGCCCTCGTCGGCCACGGCGGCACCGGCGGCGTTGGCCGCCTCGGAAAAGAGCGGCCCGAGGATGATCTTGGCCCCGTCGTCCACGGCTTTCTGCGCCACGGCAGAGGCCTGCGCGGCCTGGCCGGCGGTGTCATAGACGCGCAGGTCGATCTCGACCCCGTCGAGGTCCTGCATCGCCAGGCGCGCAGCGTTCTCCAGAGAGGCGGCCACCGGACCGGCGCCACTGTCGGATTTCGGCACCAGGAGGGCGACAGGCACGGGTGCCCCGGCCTGGATCGCCGGTCCGCCGGTGTTGGAGGACGCGCCCCCCAGGCCCGCCGTGGTGACTGGGTCACAGGCGGCAAGAAGGCTTGCGGCGGCAAGGGCAGCAAGCGACAGCGTCGCCTTGCGGAGGCGGGGCAAAACGGTGAACATGGGACTTCCCTCGTCGTCTTTTGAAGTGCGGGGTGAGCGACCCGCAGGGGTTTTGTGCAATCATAGAGCGGCGGGGGGGGCGGGACCAGTGACGATTCCGAACACGGCGGATTTTGGCGGGGGGAAAGTGGCGGCAAGGCTCCCCGCGGGACTGTACCTGGTGGCGGTGCCCATCGGGAACGCGCGGGATATCACCTTGCGTGCGCTGGATATTCTGCGGAGTGCAGATGTTCTGGTAGCAGAAGACACGCGGAGCCTGCGACATCTGATGGATATCCACGGAGTGCCATTGGGCGAGCGGCCGTTGATCGCGTACCATGACCATAGCGGCGAGAAGGTGCGCGAGCGGCTGGTGGCGGAAATCACGGCTGGCAAGGCGGTGGGCTACGCGTCCGAAGCGGGCACGCCCATGGTGTCGGATCCGGGGTTCGACCTGGGGCGTGCGGTCTCGGAGGCTGGCGGCACGGTGGTCAGCGCGCCCGGGGCATCGGCGGTGATTACGGCGCTGACACTTGCCGGACTGCCGACGGACCGCTTCCTGTTTGCGGGCTTCCTGCCCAATGCCAGCGGCGCGCGGAAGAAGGCGCTGGACGAACTGGTCGCGGTGCCCGCGACGCTGGTGTTTTACGAATCCCCCAAGCGGCTTGCTGCGATGCTGGCGGATGCCGCGGACCGACTGGGTGACAGGCCGGCGGCCGTGTGTCGCGAATTGACGAAAAAGTTCGAGGAAGTACGCCGGGGCTCGTTGCAGGAACTGGCCGATGTCTACGCGGAGCATCCCCCGAAAGGCGAAATTGTCGTCGTGGTTGGGAAAGGGGATTCAGAGAAAATTAGTGAAATCGATATAGAACAGGAGGTGAACAGGGCGCTGGAAACGATGTCGGTGCGGGACGCGGCGGATTACGTTTCTACGCGCTTCGGGGTGAAACGGCGCCCGGTGTACCAAATGGCCATGAGGCTGACCAAGGAGGAGTAATGGCACGACGTGGGCGGATGATCGACGCACGGCAGATGTCTCTTTGGGACTGGACTGAGCAACCCGATGAGGCCGTGATCGAGGAATGGGTGCCTGTCACGCGGGGGCCGCAGCGAACCGTGCGGGATCGGCAGGCCGCCGGGATGGTCGGTTACCAAGCCGGGGCATCCGCCGAATTGCGCGTGGCACAGGATTACGAACGGCGCGGCTTCCCGATCGCCCGCCGACGTTGGCGCGGGGCCGGGGGCGAAATCGATCTGATCGCAGAAGATGGGGATGGTCTGGTCTTTATCGAAGTGAAGAAAAGCCGGTCGTTTGATCGGGCTGCAGAACGGCTGACCACGCGCCAGATGGCCCGCCTGCAGATCGCGGCAGAGGAATATCTTGGGACCCAGCCCAAGGGGTCTCTCACGGATGTCCGGTTCGACTTGGCGCTGGTCAATGGGTATGGCGAAATGCGGGTGATCGAAAACGCCTTTGGCGGCTGGTAACGTAACCGGGACAGAGCCTGCATTGCCTCTCGTCGCCTGATGCGCCATCTATGTCGGGAATTCGCCGAGGGATGCGCATGAAGATCGCTTTTCAGATGGACCCGATCACCGGGGTGAACATCAACGCCGACAGTACCTTCCGTATCGCCGAGGAGGCGCAGGCGCGGGGGCATGAGCTGTTCTATTACGGACCGGATCAGCTGGCCTTCGACGAAGGGCGGATCACGGCGACGGGGCACTGGATGACCGTCCAGAGAGTGGCAGACAAACCGGCGATCCTGGGCGAACGGATGACGATCGACCTTGCCGACGTGGATGTCGTCTGGCTGCGGCAGGATCCTCCGTTCGACATGCACTATATCACCACGACGCATCTCTTGGAGCGTTTGAAGGGAACGACACTGGTTGTGAACGATCCCTTCTGGGTGCGGAACTTCCCTGAGAAGTTGCTGGTGCTCGGGTTCAAGGACCTGACGCCGCCGACGATGATCGCGCGGGACCTCGACGCCATCAAGCGGTTCCGGGCGAAGCATGGTGATATCATCCTGAAGCCGCTGTACGGCAACGGCGGCGCGGGCGTGTTCCGCCTGACGCAGGACGACCGCAACCTGTCGTCACTGCACGAGCTTTTCACCGGCTTCTCGCGCGAGCCCTTGATCGTACAGAAATACCTGCCCGCCGTGTCCAAGGGGGACAAGCGCGTGATCCTCGTCGATGGCGAACCGGTGGGGGCCATCAACCGCGTGCCGGCAGAGGGCGAGGTCCGGTCGAACATGCATGTCGGCGGTCGTCCGGAAAAGATCGAACTGACCGCACGGGACCGCGAAATCTGTGCCGCAATCGGCCCGACCCTGCGGGAGCATGGTCAGGTCTTCGTGGGCATCGACGTGATTGGCGACTGGCTGACCGAGATCAACGTGACCTCGCCAACCGGCATTCAGGAGCTGGAACGCTTCGACGGCATCAATGTTGCCGAGAAAATCTGGCAGGCCATCGAGGCCAAGCTGGCATGACATGGCAGCTGCGGCTGCTCAATGCGCAGCTGCGGCTGATCGCCAAGCCTCGGATCCATCGGACCGCAACACCGCAGGACGCGGCGAAGGCCGTTGAGCGGGCGTGCCTACTGGCCGCGCAGCCGCCGTTCCTGCGGTTCATCGAGCGGCCGGGCGGATTGTGCTGGATCTCCTGCGGGCCCTGCGCCCCGCGACGGGTGCTGTTGTATTTCCATGGTGGGGGCTTTGTCTCGGGCAGTCCTTGGACCCATCGCGGAATGCTGGGCCGTTTGTCTCTGGAGGCGGATATCGAGGTCTGCGCCGCGCGCTATCCGTTGTTGCAGGACGCGCCCTTTCCCGCCCAGTTCGACACGGCAGAGGCCGCTTGGGTGCGGCTGCGCGCGCTGGGATATGAGCCGGAGCACGTCGTTCTGGGGGGTGATTCCGCAGGGGGCGGGCTGGCATTGGCGCTCTTGTCGGCGCTGTGTCTGCGGGGAGAGGCCCCGGCGGGCGCGGTTGTCTTTTCCCCTTGGACAGATCTGGCGCTGACGGGTGAGTCTTTGCGGGTGAATGCCCATTCCGATCCGCTGTTGCCGCCCGGACGCATTGGCGAGCTGGCGGAGATGTTCCTTGCAGATGCTGACCCGCGCAATCCGCGGGCGTCGGCCCTGTATGGAGAATATCCGGGCTGCCCGCCGGTCTGGGTGTCCTGGGGCGAAACGGAAATCCTGCGGGACGATTGCAGTCGCATGGCCGACCGCTTGCGGGCCTTCGGCGCCCGCGTCGAAACGGAGGTACATCCCACCGCACCCCATGTCTGGCCATTGTTTCACGGTTGGGTGCCGGAAGGCGATGCAACGCTTCGACGTGCTGGACGGTTCGTTCACGAGTCCCTTGCGGCGATCAATCGGTAACTCAACGCTTCCGCCACATGCGGGCGCTCCACCTGGTCGGAGTGATCGAGGTCGGCGATGGTCCGTGCCACGCGCAGGATGCGATGATACCCCCGCGCCGAGAGGTGAAAACGGTCGGCGGCCTTCACCATCATGTCGCGGGTTTCGCTGTCCAACCGGGTGATCTCGTCGAGGATGGTGCCTTCGGCGTCGGCGTTGGTTCGCAGCTGCGGATGGTCGGCAAAGCGGGCGTTCTGCCGCGCACGCGCCGCCACGACGCGGGCCGCGACCTGTGCCGAGGTGTCCCCAGACGGCGGCAGGTCGAGGTCGGCATATCCGACGGCGGGCACTTCGAGCCGCAGGTCAAACCGATCCATGAGCGGTCCGGAAATTCGGCCAAGGTAATCCTCGCCGCAGATCGGTGCCTTGGAGCAGGCGCGGTTGGCGTCGGCCAGGTGCCCGCAACGACAGGGGTTTGCCGCCGCCATCAAGAGGAAGCGGCAGGGGTAGCGAATATGTGCATTGGCACGCGCGATCATGACCTCGCCGGACTCGACCGGCTGGCGCAGCGTTTCCAGCACGGTCTTCGGAAACTCGGGAAATTCGTCCATGAAGAGCACGCCGTTGTGGGCGAGGCTGATCTCGCCGGGCTTGGCGCCGCGCCCGCCTCCGATCAGTGCGGCCATCGAGGCGGTGTGATGCGGCTCGCGGAAGGGACGCGTCCGGGAGATCCCGCCGTCGCGCAGCAGTCCGGCGATGGAGTGGATCATGGACGTTTCCAGCGCTTCGACCGGGGTGAGCGGCGGCATGAGACCCGGCATCCGCGCGGCCAGCATGGATTTGCCCGACCCCGGCGGACCGACCATGATCATGTGGTGACGCCCGGCGGCGGCGATTTCCATTGCCCGTTTGGCGCGCTCTTGACCTTTCACGTCGCGCAGGTCGCGGGTGTTGGGATCGGTGACGACTTCGCCGGGCTTGGCGGGTTCGAGGATAGACTGGCCGGTGAAGTGGCGGATGATGTCCACGAGACTGTTGGCGCCAAGCACACGGCAGGCGTCGACCCATGCAGCTTCGGCCCCGGAGGCGCGGGGACAGAGCAGGATGCGATCCTCCTCGGCGGCGGCCATGGCGGCAGGCAGGGCGCCCAGAACCGGAACGAGAGTGCCGTCCAGGGACAGCTCGCCGAGGGCGCAGGTCTGGGCGACCGCATCGCGCGGCAGGATTTCCAGCGCGGCCAGCAGGCCGAGCGCGATGGGCAGGTCGAAATGAGAACCTTCCTTGGGCAGATCGGCAGGCGACAGGTTTACCGTGATCCGCTTTGAAGGCAGCGCAATGGACATGGACGTCAAGGCGGTGCGCACGCGGTCGCGCGCCTCTGAAACGGCCTTGTCCGGGAGGCCGACGATGGAAAAGGCGGGCACGCCCGGCGTGACGGCGCATTGCACCTCGACCGGGCGGGCCTCGACGCCCTCGAAGGCGACGGTATAGGCAGTGGCGACCATGGTTGTCCTGCGGCTGTGTCTGGCGGGCAGACTGCCGTAATCATGGTTAGGATGCGGTTAACGCCCGGCTGGGCTGGCCATCATTGGCTGACCATGTTCTTGGTCTGAGGGGTGAGCCACACTTCAACCGCTTCATTGAGGAACAGCGCGGCGGCGCAGCTTTCTTCGACGTCGATGGTGGTCTTGACGTATTGGCTTTCGAGATCCGCCTCGGTGTCGATCCATGTGATTTGACCACCGCAATCCTGCCCGTTGCCACGCCGCACGGTCACGTCAGTGCCGCGCGTCACGGCGGTTTCGGTGTCGGACAGGCGCGATATGAGCACGTAAACATCCACGGCTTTGCGTTTCGGATCATAGAGTTGCGCGGCCAAGGCCCCTTCGGTGACGCAGGCGCCGACGCGCGGGTCAAAGCCCACGAGCACACCATCGAATGGGGCGGTGAGGGTGAGGTCCGCCTGATCCAGCTCTGCGGTTTTCAGATCCAGTTCGCCGATCTCGACGGCGATCCGGGCGCGGGCGACGGCGGAGTTTGCGGTGGCCAATGCCTCGCGTGCGCGGTCGGCGGCAAAGCGGGCATCCATCATGCGGCGCTCGACGGCTTCCATGGTGGTTTCGTTGATGAGGCCGCGCCGGAACATGGTCTGGTTGCGTTCGAATTCCTTTGATACGAAGGCGAGCTCCTCGTCGCGGCGGCGGAGGTCCGCCTCGGCGGCGTCGGCGGACAAGACACGTTCTTCGACGGCGGCCCGAAGATCGGAGAGACGGGCCTGCGCGGTGCGGAGACCGAGTTGCGCCTGTGCGTCGTCCAGTTTTATCAGGGGTTGTCCTGCCGTTGCGATCTGGTCCCGCACGGCGCTGTCAGAGACCGATGCGATGCAGCCGCGCACCCCGTAGGACAGCCCGTGCACATCGCGGGCGCGCACCGTGCCAACGTAGCTTTCGACGTCGGATTGGGCTTGGGCCGCATGGGCTGTCAACATGAGAATAAAGGAAATCAGTGTGTTGCGCATGGGCACGCCCTCCCTGCCTGTTCGTCTTGTGGGCGAGTATAGCGGGGGCACGGCGCATGTCGCGGATTTTCATACGCTGGGCCTTGGATGAACGGCGTGGCCCTATTATATTCCGATAAACGAATGGGAGTATCCGAAGATGGCGGGAAAGAAACTGACCTGTCTCGACTGTGGGCAGGTGAACCGGGTGCCGGAGGACAAGCTGACGGCGGGTCCCAAGTGTGGCACCTGCGGCGCGGCCTTGATGCCGGGCAAGGCGATCGAGGTGGATGCCGCAACACTGGCGAAGGCCGCGCGCAACGACGACGTGCCCTTGGTGGTGGATTTCTGGGCGCCGTGGTGCGGGCCGTGTCGTATGATGGCTCCGGAATTTTCCAAGGCGGCCGGGGAGTTGCGCGGCGAGGCGCGTCTGGTGAAACTGAACACCGAAGCGCATCCGCAGCCTTCGGCGCAGCATGGCATTCGCGGCATCCCGACGATGATCGAGTTCACCGGAGGGCGCGAGAAGAAGCGCCAGTCTGGTGCCATGCCTGCCGGGCAGATCGTCGGTTGGGTGCGCGGCTGACGTCTTTGCACTGGACATAAAAAAAGGGCGGCTCGAGGGAGCCGCCCTTTTTCATACCTGTTGCACATTAGATGTGTACACGGTTCCCGCCGCGCGGACCGGCCACCAGCCAAGCGATGAAGCCCAGAACCGGCAGGATCAGAATTGCAAGGGTCCAGACGATCTTTGCCACTGTCGACGCGCCGGAGGTCAGCGTCTGGTAGATTGCGTAGATGTCGAGGACGAGGATGATAAGGCCGAAAATGCCATATTCCATTGGAGTTTCTCCCGTTGTGCTGTTCTGCTGGGTCAACTCTCGGGGGAAGGTTTGGTTCCATGGCGGTTTCGGGCAATGCCTTAGAACCGGCCAAGGTCCTTTGCGTACTCTTCGTATATCGTCGGGTTGAAGATCGAATTCACCCTGAGGGCGCGACGTGGCTGGATGTCTGAAGGGAAGTCCAGCGCGGCGGCGAAAGTCTGGGGTGTGAGATAGCGAAGGCCGTCGGGCAGGGGCCCGAGCGTCGCGGCGGGGTCGAGGCTCGCGAGGGTGAATCCCCAGACGCCGAAGCTGGGAACGGAAACTTGGTAGTTGACCACCTGCGGAAAGATCTCGGCCATGGTGTGACCCACGGTCCAGTAGGTATGCGGTGAGAAAAATGGCGAGGATGACTGGCTGACCACGGCGCCGCCCGGAGCGAGGATACGGCGCACCATGGCGTAGAACTCCACGGCGTAGAGTTTTGACAGCGCCTCGTTATGCGGGTCGGGAAAGTCGAGGATTACGCGGTCGTACTTGACCTCTGCATCTTTCACGAATGTGAATGCATCCATGTTGTATAGATGAAGAACCTCGGCGCTCATGGCGTTCTTGTTCAGCCGTTTCAGCGGCTCGAAGTCTCGGGCGAGGTCGGTGATCGCAGGGTCGAGATCGACGAGGTCAATGCGGGTGATGGAGGGGTGGCGCAGAATCTCGCGCACGGCGAGACCGTCACCGCCACCGAGGATAAGAACCTGCTCCGGTGCGCGGCCGCCCCAGGTCATGAGCGGATGCACCAGGGCTTCGTGGTAGCGGTATTCGTCGGCCTGAGCGAATTGCAGATGCCCGTCGATATAGAGGCGGACGTCGTTCTTCTTCCAAGTGTTGGTGACGACAAGTGCCTGATAAGGCGATTGTTTTCGCATCACGATCTGGTCGAAATACAGGTGATCCTGTGCAAATGCGGTGATCCTGTTGGCCGTCAGGGTCAGTACACAAAGCAACAGGAACGTGACGAGGGTGGCCATCAGCATCCGCTTGAAATCATCCAGTTCGTCGCGCAGCCAGAGTACGTTCAGCAGAGCCACGCCGCAGTTCGTCAGGCCAATGGCGAAGCTGGAGGAGATCAAGCCAAGCGACGGCAGCAAAAGGATGGGGAAGGCGACGGAGCCGATGAGCGCGCCGATATAATCAAGCGACAGCACGTCCGAGATGGATTCCCGCGTGGTCGATCGTTGCGACAGGACACGCGTCAGTATTGGAATTTCCAAACCCACCAGCAGACCGATGGCGGAGATGAAAAAGAACATACCCGTTGTATACAGCCACGGGGCATAGGGAAACAGCATGAACAGCGCGATGGAACAGAGACCGCCGACGACGGCCAGCGCCAGTTCGACCCAGACGAAAGCCTGGATCAGGTTCCCGCCGATGAAGCGCGAGACGTAGGAACCGACTCCCATGGCGAACATGAAGAAGCCGATGGTCAGGGAAAACTGATAGATCGAGTTGCCGAGAAGGTAGCTGGATACCGCGCCGATGATGAGTTCATAGACGATGCCGCAGAGCGCCACGATCAGGATCGAGCCAAGCAGGACCACCGCCTTGCGCTGGGCGAGGTCGGCGTAACGGGTTTCTTGTGTCATGGGGGATCAGGTCGGGGGGGGCTTTGCGGCCCCCCATTAACGTTACTTGCCCGCACGCAAGCCGCCGGAGCGGGCCGAGGACGGTGCCTTGTAGCTGGAGCGCGGGGTGGGATTGCGGTTGTTGAACGAAGCCGCAGTGATGCCGGCATTGCGCTGACGGGCCAGCATCGAACCGATGAAGGCACCCGCCAGGAAACCGGTGCCGGAGAAGCGCAGGCCAGACGAATGACCGGCCATGTCCGTGGCAATCAGGCGGCGGTTTTCTTCGTCAATTTCAACGGTGAAGACGTCGCCTTCGCCAGTGTCGCGCACGCCGTTCGCATTGGCATCGGCGTAGCCCAGAAACTTGGCATCGGTCTGGATCTCGAGCCCCAGCGCCTGATCGTAAAAGCGCGGCTCGGAGTTGTAGATCTCTGTCAGGTAGCCGGTGAACTGGGCGATGTTCTCTTCGGTGACTTCGGTCACGTTGTTCTCGGTCAGATAGCCATCGTAGTTAACGAGGGCGAATTCGGTCCGGTCAAGAACTTCGCCCAGATCGGCGGTCTGCTCACCACTGTCGCCAAAGATGGCACCGTAAGCGACGAAGCCGATGACGGCGATGATGCCGACCAACTTGATTTTATCAAACATTGTTACTCTCCAATATGTTTGCTGTCTCAGGACGCAAGGTCATGCGTCCACCAGTCCTGACCGAGGCCGGACCCGTAGTATTCCGTCAGCTGTCCCACCAGACGGAAACCCTTGGCGCGGAGGGCGTCACCCTGTGCGCTGGAAATGTCAGATGGCACGGCCAGAACGGCCATGCGAAAACCCTGCTCGCGGGCATTGGACAAAGCGAAATCGGCGCCGGAGAAGCCAGTGGGGATTTCCTCCCAGCGCAAACCGGCCACGGCATCGGCCTCCGGTGCCTTGTCCAGCCCGGTGAGAGCGAGGCCCGGGGCGCTGTTGTCCGGGGTGATTTCGACGTCTGGTGCCTCGGGGTTCAGCAACCCGAAGATGAGTTTGGACTCGCCGGGCGCATGGTAGTCGGGGATGGTCAATTCGAGCGTCGCACCGAATTCCTCGTAAAGCCTATGCGCCCCGGCATAGATGGATTTACCATCTTCTGCGTAGTCCGAGGTCTCGATGAATATCTTGCGGACGCCCTGTTTGTTCAGCATCCCGAGCAGGTCGTTGAACATCTGGCTGCCGTAGCCTTGCCCGATGTGATCGCGGCCCAGATAAGTCCAGCTGAGCCAAGCCACGTCAGGGACGAGCGGGTCCATGTCAAAGCCCGTCAGTCCCAGGATACGCCCCTTTTCAACCAACACTAACATGTTGTCGAAGCCGCGGGAAAGAAAGACTTCTTCGGCTTCGGATGCGTCGTCTTCGTCGGTCTCGGCAATGATCGGAACCACCTTGGCCACATGGTCCCATTTCATCGGCTTCAGCTGAGCCCCCTTGGCGCCGAATAAACTGGAAAACATGGCAAATACTATTCCCGTGGTTGCGCCCGCGATGTGGGTGTATACCGCGAGGTCCTGGCGAAGAAAGGCCCATTCGGCGGATAATCCGAGAGCGATCAGGACGGTGGCGGAGAATTGTTGGCGGCTGGTGCGCGTCAGCAACAATGCGGCACTTGCGAGAGCATAGGCCAAGCCGGAAAGACCGACAAAGCCGCCGCCGGAAATCAACCCTTCGGCGATTGTGCCCGTGATGGCCGCTGTCGCCGCGAGGAAAATGACGATCCAGCTGCCAAGGCGCGGTTCGACCACCAAGCCCCCGCCGAGCAGAAGCCCTGCGTTGGTCAAAAGATGCAGGAGCGAGCCATGGCGATAGATGCCGCGCAGCAGGTCGGGCAGCGACTGGAAACGGGTCGGGTCGGTCGCGGGGCCTTCGATCCCGAAAACGACCAATGCCAAGGTCAGGATAGACAGCGTGACCGGACTGCGCAGCAGGGCGGATGTCAGGCCGGACATGGACGCCCCGGGCCGGACAGCGATGTTACGGGGCATACGTTCGCCAATTTCCCCCTGCTGGCGGCGGGGCAACAGCGTAACACGGACAAGAACGCGACCATGCGGTTGTTGGCGCGTCTGCATTCGGTTTGTCGGCTGGTTTTCGCCTGCCGATCAAGGCAGGTGCCGGAGGGAGGTGGCATGCGGTGGGAAATTCCGTATTTAGAATTTGTTGACTAATTAATGCACAATATGGGTTTGCTGCAGACCTGTGCTGATAGGTTATATGGCAGCAGTGCTGGATTTGCAGCATGGGATGGTGTGACCTAAGTAAAAGCGCGCCAGAAGGCCGCGGTTTTATTGCCACCGCGATGTTCTCCGAAGTCTTTTTTGCATGTCCGATTCCGCGATGTCTCGCGTGTTTTGTTATTGAGGGTGTGATGAAAAAGAGACTTATGCGGTGTGAGTGCAACTATGAGTTGCGAATGGGGGCATCAACCTGCCCCTACTGTTTTCGTGCGACCCCCTTGCGGAACCGCTACTGGTTCTGGGCGCTTGCCGTTGTTCTGGTGGCGGTCCTTCTGGGCTTGGTCCTGTACGACGGCGCACACTTGCTGACCGGAGCGCCCGGTTCATCCTGACGTTGCGGGTGGTCGAAACGCCGGGTTACGACTGGGGTAATCCCCAATCCCCGGAGACGCAAAATGAGAATTACGAGACGGCATATTCTGCTTGGCGCGGCGGCCTTCGGGCTTGCGGGATGCAGCAGTGCGCCGCGTGGCAGCGCGCCGGTGGCACCGCGTGGTGGGGCCCTCGGGCCGGAGTTTCGACCGCAGCCGAACACGTCTTATGATGCCTGGGTGCAGGCGTTCAGGGCGCGTGCGCAGAGCCGTGGGATTTCCGCGGACACGTTGAACCGTGCGTTCCGTGGCGCGGGATACCTGCCCGGTGTCATCGACCGTGACCGCAACCAGACTGAATTCCGCCGTTCGCTGGAGGATTACCTCGCCTTGGTCGCGCCAGAGGAAAAGGTGGCCTTTGGGCGCCGTGCGGCTGCGGGGCAGCGGCAGGCTCTGGCGGCGGTGGAGGGCCGTTATGGCGTGGATGCCAACGTGCTGGCCGGGATCTGGGGGGTCGAGAGTTACTTTGGCACCAAGCGCGGCGAGATCCCGGTGATCTCGTCCACCTCGACACTGGCGTGGGAGGGGCGGCGCGGGGCGTTTTTTGAAGCCAACCTGATGGACGCGTTGAAGATGATCCAATCGGGCGATGCGCGCCCGGAGGAGCTGCTGGGCAGCTGGGCCGGGGCATCGGGGCATACGCAGTTGATGCCGAACGCTTTTCAGCGGTTCGCGGTGGATTTCGACGGAAACGGGCGGCGCGATGTCTGGGGGCCAAACCCGATCGACGCCTTTGGCACGACGGCAAATTACCTGGCCAAGTCGGGCTGGCAGACGGGCCAGCCCTGGGGGTTGGAGGTGACCTTGCCGCAGGGGTTCTCGGCCCGGATCGGCAAGGGGGCGAAGCGCAGCGTGGGCGAGTGGCAGGCCTTGGGTGTACAGGCGGCGCGCGGGTCGCTGCCCTCGGGCGGCTCGGCGGCGGTGCTGGCACCCATGGGCGTGGGGCGGCCGGCCTTCATGGTGTTCCGCAACTTCGAGGTGATCCTGCGCTATAACCCGTCTGAGAATTACGGGCTGGGTGTGGGATATCTGGCGTCGCGGCTGGCCGGGGGCGGGCCGCTGGTTACTGGTTTCGGCCCGGACAAGCATGGGCTGACGCTGGAGGACCGGCAGGCCCTGCAGGCCGGGCTGAGCCGCGCCGGGTTCGACGCGGGCACGCCGGACGGCGTGTTGGGCAAGAAGACCGAGGCTGCGATCCGCGCCTATCAACAGGCCAAGGGGTTGCCCGTGACGGGCGAGCCTTCGCAGGCGCTGTTGCAGGCGGTGGGCTAGGCCTCGGCCAGCAGCCTCGCCTGATAGCCTCTGAGCGTGGTGCGGGCGGCGGCGTATGCCTCCAGCCCGCGCTGGAAGGTCAGTTCCGGGAACAGCCGCAGCAGCTCGACGCGTTGCGGCGCGTCGAGACCTGCCAGTGACAGATCCCCGGGCTGGAAGCTTTCGGTCCATGTCCCGTCGGACATCACCAATTCGTGCCGGTCGAACATGAAGTGGACGTAGGTGACGCCTTTGCCCGGACTGACCTGCCTGACCCTGGGGTTCTGGGTCAGGCTGCCAGCGGCGGCGAGGACCTCGTCCTCTCCGGTCAGGAGTTGGACGCGGGCGCCGGTAAGGGCAACGCGGTGCTGCGGTGACACCAACATGTCGTGTTCCGGCAGGCCGGGGCCAAAGGCGTTCGCCTGTATGCGGATCGGTTGCAGGGTCGGATCGTTGCGTAACTGGCTGCCGGTCAACGATTTCGTCCCCGTCCAGCGCACCGGCTGGTAGCCGTTGTCGCGGGTGAGGATGCGGTCGTTCACGGTGATCTCGGCCACGTCGACTTCGCCGCGGGCGGTCTTGATCCGTGTGCCGGGGGTGAAGCAGGGCACGTAGTTGACGTTCTCGATCTCGGAGAAGGTCAGGACGGTGCCGTCGACCCATGTGACGGTGCCCGCTTCGGCCCCGGTCATGTTGATGGTGGCCGGGCCGGTGATGTTGAGCGTGTCGCCCAACGTTTCGCCGCCTTCACCGCCGGTGATGGTCAGAGCAATGCCGTTCACGTCCGACGGGCCGACAAAGAAGCTGTCGTCGCCGTCGCCGCCCGTCACGGTGTCCCCCGATCCGGCGTAGATGGTGTCGTTCCCGGCGCCCGCATCGAGGCTGTCCGCCCCCGCGCCGCCGGTCAGGTAATCGTCGCCCGTGTCACCGATCAGCGTGTCGTCGCCGTCGCCGCCCGTGAGGATGTCGTTGTCTGCGCCGCCGTCGAGGCTGTCGTTGCCGAGGCCGCCGATCAGCGTGTCGTCGCCCGCATCGCCCGAGACGTTGTCGTTGCCGTCGCCCGCAGTGACCGAGTCGTTGCCGTCGCCGCCGGTCACCACGTCGTTGCCGGTGCCCGCGTCGATGGAGTCGGCCGCGGTGCCGCCGTCGATGGTGTCCGCGCCATCGCCCGCCGTGACGTTTAGCCCCGCCGTATCCGCCGTGCCGTCGACGCTGTCGTTGCCGGAGGTCAGGACGAGGCTTTCGATCCCGTCGAAGGTCGCAGTGTCGGTGCCATCCGAGGCGGTTCCCGCTTCGGCACCGGAGTAGGTCACGGTCAGCGGCGCGCTGAGAGCGGAGCCGTCCAGCGTGTCGTTATCGGTTCCGTAGGTCGTCGTCTCGCCACCGTGGATGGTGTCCGCGCCAAAGCCGTCGGTCAGCACGATCAGGTCGGCGTCGGCCCCGCCGTCGATACTGTCGGCATCCGCGCCGCCATCCAGCGTATCGGAGCCCGCGCCGCCCAGCACGGTGTCGGTGCCGCTGCCACCAAACACCGAGTCGTTGTCGATCCCGCCGTCGAGGCTGTCGTTCCCGGCGTCGCCGTGGATCAGGTCGGCATCGTCCATGCCAAAGATCGTGTCGTTGCCGTCGCCGCCGTACAGGGTGTCCTGTCCGTTGTCGGGCGCGAGGTCGGTGTCGTCGGCGATGTTCAGCGGGCCGGTGATCGTGTCGGTGCCGTCGCCGTAGATCAGGTCGTCGTCCGCGCCGCCATCGACCCAGTCGTTGCCCTCGTCGGCGTAGATGGTGTCGTTGCCCGTGCCGCCATGGACGGTGTCGTCATCGACGCCAGAGTTGATCTCGTCCGCGCCGGCGTCGCCGTAGACGAGGTCGCCGTCATCGCCCGTCAGGATGGTGTCGTTGCCGTCGCCGCCGATGGCCGTGTCGCGGTCGTCGGTGGGGTCGGCGTCGGCGGTGTAGAAGCCGGGGTAGGCGACATCGGGGATGGCACCTCCGGGGGCGGTGCGCGTGTTGATCAGGTCATTGCCTGCGCCGCCGTCGATGCTGTCCGACCCGTCAAAGCCGTAGAGGAAGTCGTCGCCGTCGCCGCCAAGGACCGTGTCGTCGCCCTCGTCGGCGCGCACGGTGTCGTTGCCTGCGCCCGCGACGATGCTATCATTGCCCGCCCCGGCGACGATGCTGTCGTTGTCGGTTCCGAGGCTGTCGAGGCCGTCGACGCGGTCGCCCTCGGGGTCGCCGAGGTAGCTGGCGTCGATGGTGTCGTCGCCTGCGGTGCCCGTCACGATCAGGTCGCGCGCGTCCGGGAGGCCCATGGCCACTAGCAAGTCGAGGGTGGACAGCTGCGCCGGGGCGACGCCGACGAGCGTGAGACTTTCGCCGCCGGGGAAGGTCAGGACCGCGTTGCCCGACCCGTCGTCGGTCACGGTCACGTCGTTTGCGTGGACCGGGGTCGTGCCATCAGAGGTCAGGCCGGAAACGTCCAGCTGGTCGTTCGTGGTGCCGTCGCCGAAGTCGGTCAGGTCGAAGCCCGTCACCGTGTCCGCACCGCTGCCATCCGCCAGGACGATGGTGTCGCGGCCACCTCCGAGGAGGATGTTTTCCATCTCGGCAAAGGTCGCGGTGTCGGTGCCGTCGCTGACGGTCCCGCTTTCGGGGGTGGCGGAGGTGAGGTCGATGGTGGTGGCGGTGGTGAGGGCCGTGAGGTCGAGCGTGTCGCCGTTGGTCTCGCCCGTTTCGCCGCCGGTCAGGGAGTCGTTGCCGAACCCGTCCTGAAGGACAAAGGTGTCGTCGCCATCCTCGCCTGCCAGCGTGTCCGCCCCGGTGCCGCCGACGAGGGAATCGTCCCCCGTCCCGCCCAGGACCGAGTCGTCACCCGTGCCGGTGATGACGGTGTCATTGCCCGCGCCAGCGTTAACCACGTCGTCCTGAGAGGCGTCCGCCGCGTCGCTGTTGTCCACCATGTCGCCATCGGGGTCGCCGATGTAGCTGGCGTCGATGCTGTCCGCCCCGGCGGTGCCGTCGATCACGTAGTCGGGGGCGGGGATGCCCATGGCGGCCAGCACGGCGGGGGAGGAGACCGCCGCAGGGGCCACGCCCAACAGGGTCAGCGCCTCGCCGTTGGGGAAGGTCAGGACCGCGTTGCCCGCGCCATCGTCGCTGACCACCACGTCGCCGGTGTTGACCGGCGAGCCGTTCAGGTCGGTGAGGCCTGAGACATCCAGCTGGTCGACGGTGGTGCCGTCGCCGGAATCCGTCAGGTTGAAACCGCTCACCTGGTCGAGGCCGGAGCCATCCGCGAGGATCAGCGTGTCGCGCCCGGAGCCCAGAACGATGGTCTCGATCTCGTTGAAGCTGAGGGTATCGGTGCCGTCGGTGACGGTGCCGATCTCGGGGTCGATGTGGGTGAGGTCGATGGTGAGGGCATCGGTGACGGCGCTCAGGTCCAGCGTGTCGCCATTGGTCTCGGCCACGCCCTCGGCGTCGACGGTGTCGTTGCCGAAACCGTTCTCGATGACAAAGGTGTCGTCGCCCCAGCCGCCCCAGAGGTAGTCGTCGCCCGCGCCGCCATAGAGGATGTCGTTGTCGTAGGAGCCGCGCAGCCAGTCGTTGCCGTCGCCGCCATAAAGGGTGTCGTCGCCCTCGTTGCCCTCGACCGTGTCGTCGCCCGCGCCGCCCGAGACGAAGTCGTTGCCTTCGAGACCGCGCAGGGTGTCGGACCCGTTGCCGCCGGTGATGGAATCGTTGCCCTGGTTGCCGTCGATGCTGTCGTTGCCCAGACCGCCGATGATGGTGTCGTCACCGCCCGCGCCAAAGATCGTGTCGTTGCCGTCGCCGCCGTCGATCAGGTCGGAGCCGCCGAGGGAGGGGTCGGCCACGGAGATGCTGTCGCTGCCGATGATGTAGTCGTCACCGCCCAGACCGCTGATGGTCATGTCATTGGTCGAGGCGGAGGCATCGACCGTGTCGTTCTGGTTCGACAGTTCGAGGTGTTCGATCCCGGTGAAGCTGCCGACGTTGGTGCCGTCGCCGTAAAATCCGTCCTCGTCGGCTGTGAAGTTGACCTCTATCCCGGTGGCGGTGAAGCCCGCGCCCGAGAGGGTGTCGTTGTCGGTTCCGGTGGTCGCCGTCTCGCCGCCAATCACCTGGTCGCCGATGTCGACGCCGGTCAGCAGGAACTTGTCGCCATCCGCGCCGCCGTCCAGCGTGTCGGTTCCGGCGCCGCCGGTCAGGACGTCCGCGCCGTCGCCGCCCAGCAGGCTGTCCGCGCCCGCGCCGCCCGACAGGGTGTCGTCGCCTTCCTGCCCTTCGAGCGTGTCGTTGCCGTCGAGGCCGCTGAGGCTGTCGTTGCCGAGGCCCCCGGTCATGGAATCGTCGGCGGTGCTGCCGTCGATCGTGTCGTTGAAATCCGACCCGTCCGCCCCCTCGATGTTCGAGAAGGTGGTGATGTTGCCAAGGCCCCAGGTCGCCGTGCCCGCCTGCATGTCGGCGTAGAAGCCCTCGGTCAGGTGTTCGCCCGAAATCCAGTCGCGGAAGCCTGCCTCTTGCGTGCCGCCGTCGATGGTGTCGACGCCGTCCGAGAGGAAGAACCAGTCGTTCTGGAGATCGGCGCCGATCAGCGTGTCGTTGCCCGCGCCGCCGTCGCCGATGTTGAAGTTGCCCGCGCCGGGTCCGCCGCCTGCCGTGAAGTCGATCAGGTCATTGCCTGCGCCGCCTTCGTACCAGCCGGAGCCGCGCAGGGTGTCGTTGCCGTCGCCGCCAAGGACGGTGTCATACCCGCCCCAGTTGGTGATGGAATCGTCGCCCGAACCGCCGAGGATGCTGTCGTTGCCGTCGGCGGTCTCGATGCTCACGCCTGCGGTGTCGAGGCTGGCATCGACCGTGTCGGCACTGGTGGTCAGGATGATCCGTTCGATCCCGGTGAAGGTGACCGTGTTGGTGCCATCCGTGACGAACCCGGCCTCATCCCCGGTATAGGTGACAGTGACGGAGGTGGTCACACCGAGGAAGGTCAGCGTGTCGAAGTCGATGCCGGTGGTTATGCCTTCGCCACCTGCGATGGTGTCCTGCCCCCAGCCGTCCTGAAGGATGAAGGTGTCGCTGTCGGCGCCACCGTCGATGCTGTCATTGCCCGCGCCGCTGGTGATGGTGTCGTCACCGCCCAGCATGTCCACGGTCCAGCCCGTCATCACGGCGCTGGCGTCCCATGTGTCGGACTGGTTGGTGAGGACAAGGGCCTCGATCTGCGAGAAGGTCAGCGTGTCGCCGCCCGCCGTCGCGGTGCCCGCCTCTGCCCCGGTCAGGGTGACGGTCACACCCGAGAGGGTCATGTCGGCAAAGGACAGCGTGTCGTTGTCGGTGGAGGTGCCCGCACTCTCGCCGCCGGACACCGTGTCGTTTCCGAAGGCGTCGCCGTTGATGAAGATGTCCGCGCCACCTTCGCCGTCGAGCAGGTCGGCCCCGGTGCCGCCGTAGATCGTCGTGTCGCCGTTGCCGCCGTAGATCGTATCGTTGCCCGATCCGCCGTCGAGGAAGTTGTCCCCCGAGGGGATCGCCCCGTTGCGGTCGTCGATGTAGTCGTTGCCCGCGCCGCCGTAGACGGTGTCGTTGCCCTCGCCCGAGAAGATCGTGTCGTTGCCGTCGCCGCCGTTGATGAGGTCGTTGCCGGTGACGCCAAACCCTTGATCCTGATAGGCCGCCGCACCGGTGATCGACCCGCTGTGCGCCGCGACATAGCCGGTGCTGGTCCAGCTGGGGGTCGTGAGGTTGTAAGTGTAGTGCCCTTCGCCGGAGGCCTCCAGCGCGACGACCGCGCCGAATTCGGACAGCTGCAGGCCGACGATGTCGGTCTGGCCGGGAACGATCTCGCCCAGGTCCGTCTCGTTCGAGAAGGTGCCGTCGGCGGCGACGTCGTAGCTGTAGATGCGCCCGTTCGCCACGGCCCAGGCCGTGTCCTGGTCGATGAACAGCAGGTCCTGCGTGTTCGGTTGCAGGGTGCCTGCGACCCCGGTCTGGACATAGCCGTTGATGTCGTCGAATTCGAACAGGCGCAGTTCGCCGGTGGCATCGTCGGCGATATAGATGCGGCCCTGCGAGTCGAAGGTGATCGAGGAATAGGTCTCGGCCGCGTTGGGGATGTCGCCGACCAGCGTTTCGGTCCCGGTCGCCGGGTCGATGCGGTAGATGCCCGAGGTGGTCGACCCGGGCGTATTTGTCGCCGTGACGCCATACAGCAGACCGTCTGCCCCAGTGGCGATGTCGCCGTAGGTCTGAAGACCCGATTGCAGAAGCGTCTGAGTCCCGCCGGTGGCGTGGTTGAGCTGGTACAGGTTGCCGGTGTCGTCGACGTAATAGGTCAGCGTCGACGAGGACCGCAGGTCGCCATAGATCAGGTCGTCGCCCGCAAGGCCGTCGATGGTGTCGTCGCCTTCGCCCCCGATCAGCGTGTCGCCCTGATAAAGGCCCGCCGTATCGTCCGTACCGGTGATCGAGTCGTTGCCCGTGCCGCCGTCGACGTGGTCGCCGACGGAGGAATTCAGGCCGGTCGAACCCTCGATCGAGTTGATCGTATCGTTGCCAGCGCCGCCCCAGACGGTATCGCCCGCCCCATCGTTTGCGTAGCCGGAGGAGATCAGGTCGTCGCCGTCGCCGCCATGCACCTGGTCGTCGCCGCCGCCCGAGCTGATGGTGTCGTTGCCTGCGCCGCCGTAGATCGTGTCGACGTTTGCGTTGCCGCTGCCATCGGTGCCGTAGCTGATGACGGAATCGTCGCCCGCGCCGCCGTCGATGGCGAGGTTTATGGCGTTGAAGGTGCCGTCCAGCGTCGCGTCGACCGTGTCGGCCTGATTGCTGCCGACGATCGCTTCGATCTGGGAGAAGGAGATCGTGTCGGTGCCGTCGGTGACAGCCCCGGCCTCGAAGCCGGTGAAATCGACGCTGCCGGATGTGGTCAGCAGCGACAGGTCCACGATGTCGAAGTCGCGGCCCGTGGTGACGCTTTCACCGCCGACGATGGTGTCGGTGCCGCTGCCGTCTTCGACAAGAAAGACGTCGCCGTCGTGGCCGCCGTCCAGCAGGTCGTTGCCGCCGCCGGAGTACAGCGTGTCGGCGCCCTCTGCCCCGTAGACGGCGTCGTCGCCATCGCCACCGATCAGGGTGTCGTTGCCGACCTCGCCATAGAGCGCGTCGTTGTCCGCGCCGCCGTCGATGTAGTCGCCCGCCGCGGTGCCGTAGACCGTATCGTTGCCTGCCTCGCCGTAGATGGTCGAAGAGGTGTTGGTGGCGCTGCCGCCGATGTCGTCGATGCTGTCGTTGCCGTTGCCGCCATAGACGGTGTCGAGGCCATCGCCGTACAGGATGGTGTCGTTGCCTGCGCCACCGTAGATCAGGTCGTCGCCATCGCCCGCGTCGATGGAGTCATCCTGGCTTTCGGGCGTGGAGGCGGTCACGACGGGCGTCTCGGTAAAGCCCTGGTCGGTGAACCAGTAGTTCGTCAGGGCGCCGCGTGTCGTGACCTCGAACGTCAGGGTCTGCTGGTCGGTAAAGGCGAACTGGGCCCAGTGCGTCTCGTCCGTGGCGGCGACGTTGTCATTGTTGGAATTGACCGTCAGCTGCTCGCCCGTGTCGGAGACGGTCAGCGAGGTCGGGGTCGCACCACCGGACAGGGCAACGCTGTCCACGTCGCCGGAGTTGACGGATACGCTTTCGGCGGTGGTGTCGATGTCGATGAAGGTAAACGCGCTGTCCAGCTGGATCGGCAGACCCGTCGCCTGATCGAAGAACTCGAACTGCAGCTTGCCCCCTGTGCCCACGGCAGAGGCCGCGTCGCCGTTCAGGCTGACCCCGTTGGTGGTGAAGGTCACGTCGATGTTCGGGTCGTCCGAGCCGACGATGGTCAGGCGCGCCTGCACCACCGTGCCGTCCGAAGTGACGCCGATGTTGTCGTATATGGCGTAGGCCCCGATGGACCCCGCGCCGGAATCCCCGGTCGCGGAAATCGTGCTGAAGTCGAAGGTGTTCAGCGTGCCCGCGTCACGACCGACATCCGCCTCGTCGCCGTAGATCGTGTCGTTGCCCGCACCGGAGTCGATGGTGTCGCGCCCGGAGCCGCCAGCGACGAAGTCGGCGCCGTTTCCGCTGGTGATATTGTCGGACCCGGTGCCGCCGTCGATGCTGTCCGCGCCGTCACCGCCCGACAGGGTATCCGCGCCCGAGCCGCCCTTGATGACGTCGGCGCCGCTGCCGCCGATGACGGCGTCTGCTCCGTCGCTGGCGTCGAGGTACAGGCCGGACCCATCCGCCGATGCGTCGATGGTGTCGTTGAGGCTCGTCGCGCGGATGCCTTCGATATTGTCGAAGATCACCGAGTTGCCGCCAGAGGTGGCGGTGCCGTCCTCCCATCCTGTGAAGGTCACGTTGATCGGTGACGTGGCCGCGTTGAAGTCGAGGATATCGTTGTTGGAACCGGTGGCGGAACTGGCGGTATTGTCGCCAAAGATGGTGTCGCTGCCCCAGTTGCCGGACAGGACGAACAGGTCGTCGCCGTCGCCACCGATCAGCGTGTCGTTCCCGGTCCCCGCCTCGAAGATATCGTTGCCCGCGCCACCGATCATCGAGTCGTTGCCGTCGCCGTCGGCGAGGTAATCGTTGCCCGTGCCGCCATCGACAGTGTCATTGCCGCCGCCGGCGTGGATCTCGTCGTCTCCGGCACCTGCGTTGATGCTTTGCGGGTCGGTGCCCATGTCAAAGTAGTCGGCACCGTCTGCCGTGAGCAGCGTGTCGAAGTTGTGGACGAAGCCGCTGCCCACGGTGGCATCGGTGCCGGTTGCCCCGGCACTGCCCACGGTGAAGGTCGTCGTGCCATCGTTGAACGTCAGGACGCCGGTGGTGCGGTCATAGCTGATCGTGAAACCGGCCAGCGCGGTCATGTCCAGCGTGTCGCCGTTGACCGTGCTGATGCCCGACCAGAAGGCCGGGTCGTTCCAGTTTACCAGCGTGACCGTGTACGTCGCCATTCTCAGCGTCCTTCGTGCGCGCAGGCGAAGACAGGCCTCGGGAGGCCCTGCAACGGCTCAGCAATATGCGCTGTGGTCCGCATTTCCCGTCTCTGCACAATTCGTTCCAAGGCGGGCTTCTGCCCGCTGTTTCAGAAACGGGAGGAATGTGGCTGAAATGGGCGATTTCGTGGGTAATCTGAGGATTATTGAGTGCATTGTTCGAAACGCGGCGCCCTTTTTCGGCGCGCGTCAGAGCGGGGTAATTTCACTCACAGGAGAGCGCGGATAGGCTCCAGCAATCCTTTGTTGCGCAGAGTGCGCACCGGGTAGGCGGGGTCGTTCACCATCTTGTCGAGGGTGAAGCCCGGCTCGATTTTCGCCATCTTGTTGGCGACATCCTGTGCCTTGGCGAGGTCGCCACGCTTTGCGTAAAGCGACAGGAGCGCACGGTGCGCCGGGCGCGACAGGGGGGCGGAGCGGGTCGCCGCCTCGCCCGAGGCAATGGCATCATCGTGGCGGTCGCAGGCGATGGCTGCAAAGCAATGCCCGGTGTCCCACCAGTGCTTGAAGGGAGAGGACCGCGCGATGCGCGTGGCGCGGGCGGACAGCTGGAACGCCTGCTCCATCTCGCCGATGCCCATGTAGGCCTCGGACAGGGATTTCAGCGCAAAGGCGCCGGAGGGGTTGCGTTCCACCGCCGTGCGCGCAAGGTCCAGCACCCCGGCGGTGTCGCCAAAGGCGGTGCTGCGGACCTTGGACACGATGGCCTGCACAAGGCCGTTGTCGCCGGACATCTCCATGGCGCGGTAATACAGTTCCACCGCCTCGTCCATCAGGGCACCCTGATCGGCCTCGGACATCTCCATCATCTGAATGACGCGGATCATGCTGCTCCACGCCAGATACAGGCCGTTTTCATCATGGCGGTAGGCCTGTTCCATCAGCCCGTAGGCTTCGCGCAGGGCGTCCTGTTCGAAGCTGAACATGCGGTACATCGCCAGCCGCGACAGCGCGGTCGAACGGGTCTCGGGGCGGTCCTTGGCCAGCACATGCGGCAGCTTGCCAAGGATCTGGTCGGCAGCTTCGTAGATGGTGCGGGCGATGTCCTCTTCGGTGGTGTAGATCGCTTCCAACCGGTCGATGCGCTGCAGTTTCGAATAGAGGATACGGGCGCTGGGCTGGTGCACTGCCTTGAGGAACAGCATGTGGCCGTTGCCTTCGTCCACAAGGTGGCTCTGGATCAGCACATCGGCCTCGGGCGCCCCCTGCGCGCCAACGCTGACCGGATCGGCCTGCCGCCACGCGCGGACCTGCTCGGCGATGCTTTCGCCAATCTGGTTTGACAGCACGTCCGAGGCGATGCGGGCGCGGCCCGGTGTTTCGTCTTCGGAGCGGCAGTTGATGAGGATCCCGCGCGTTTCCTGCGGGGTGGCGCGGCTGACCATGGCCTGAAGCTGCGCGCGCTCCTGCCGCAGCCAGTCCTCGAATTCGGGATCGCGCACGTCCAGCCCTTCGAGCAGTTCCGTGCGTTCGTCGCTGGGAATGACCTCTTCCAGAAGGTCGACGCGGATTCGGCGCGGTTCAAGACGGATGTTGCTGCGATCGGCGGTGAGGATGTCGGCGTCGTCGCCAAACGCCGTGCGCAGCTTGGACAGGGCCTGACGGAGGTTGGCGCTGGCCTGCTCGGGACCGAAGGTCGACCAGAGCTTGTCCTCGATCCAGCGGCGGGGTCGTTCCATGCCGGGGCTGAGGGCGAGCATGGCGACAAGTGCCTGATTCTTTGCCCCTTTGGGCGTGCAGTCCTCACCGCTGGTCGAGGTGAGCCGCAACGGTCCAAGTACGTCAATCCTGAAGAGACTCGGCCGATCCGCGGACATCTGCATCCTCCAAATGCATGTAAACGCTAGCATTACCGCAGCGCTCCGGCAACAGGCGTAAATATTCCGTTAATAGTTTGTCCGTGCGATGGAGAAGTTTTGACGCGGGGGCAAGGCTTTGCCCAACATGGCGGCAATCGGATTTCAGGGGGACATTTCATGCCGGTGTACGGACACCAGGGCCATCAAGGTCATCAGGGTCACCAAGGGCACCAAGGTCATCAAGGCCATCAGGGGCACCAAGGTCATCAGGGACACCAAGGTCATCAGGGACACCAGGGCCACCAGGGGCATCAGTCGACCGAAGGCCACCAAGGCGGCGGCGACAGCGGGTTCACCGGGGCCGCGCTGGGGTCGGCGAGGGACGGCACTGTCGGGCATTGGGACGGCAAGGCGGATCGTGTGCCTTCGAACGCGGACCGTTCGGCCTGGGCCGCACTGAAGGCCATGTCGCTGGTCCCGCGCCGCGCTGTGGTGGACACTGCTCTGGCGGGGCTGTGTGGCGTGACACTGGATGACAGCACCAAGGCAAACACCGAAGGCCGCATTACGGTCGGCGGTCAGACCGTGGTGACGTTGAAGAAACCGTCGAACCAGTTCCTTGCCGACAACCAGCTGCATTACCTGCGCACCTACGCGGACCTGCGCGGCGACCGCCTGTCCGAGATCATCATGCAGACCGGCGATGTGCAGAGCTTTTTCGCGCTGGTTGGCTATATGGCGCCGGATGCGACGAAGTGGTCGCTGCTGCTGAATCAGGCGATCTACCGGCTGTGTACCGCGCTGGAGATGCCCCTGAAGCACGGGTTCGACGTGGCGCGTCCGATCGCCATGTCCTGCAAGGTGCAGCCGATCATCCAGACGCCGGGACACGGCTCCTGGCCCTCGGGTCATGCGACCGAGAGCTTCACCTCGGCCACGCTGTTGACGCGCCTGTTCTACAACCGTGCCTTTGATCCGGTGGCCGAGATCAAGGCGGGCAACGAGTTGTACCGCCACGCCGAGCGTATCACGATGAACCGCACCGTCGCGGGTGTGCATTTCCCCACTGACAGCATGGCGGGCGCGGTCATGGGCGTGACGCTGGCCGAGGCTCTGGTGCGCCTGCTGGACGGCGAGACCGAGACCACGGCGCGGGTTTATCGCGGCGATACCTACACGGGCGATTTCACCCTCGCGGCGCTGGATGCGGCGCTGGCCGATCCCAGTGTGGTCGAGACCTCGACCGTCGCGCTGGATGCTGGCGCGGTTCCGGCGTGGCTCCGCGACATGTGGGAGGAGGCCAAGGCCGAGTGGTGAGGGCCGAGAGTTTTGTGTCAGTGAGGCCGGGTTTTTGGCCGATCGAGTAGCGAGTGAAGCCGGGATGCAGCGATGCATCCCGGTCTTTTTTTGTCAGGCGATCGCTGTTTCGGGCGCGGTGTGCGGTGCGTCCGACGTGGGCAGGGGCACGACGACATAGGTGCCAAGCTGGGCGGCGTGTTCGGGCAGGACGGTAAAGAGGTCGAGCACTGCCGGATCGAAGTCGTCCAGCTGCACGGTCGTGGTGTCCCTGGCGTTTTCGACGATCCGCGCGGCGGACAGTGCAAGGGCGCGGGTGATGACCCCGGCTGCGGCGCTGGTGCCTCCGATACGCGAGCGGCTGCCGGAGAGCGTGCCGCTGGCGCGGATGCCGCCCGAGAACGGGCCGTATTCCACCACCGCCGAGACCGTGGGGCCATTGGTCGACCAGTCACAGCCCGACGCGGAATAGCGCGCGGGGGTGAAGTTCTCGGGGTGTTTGCCTTCCATCCGGCCAGAGTGCAGCGCAGCGCCGACGGTTATCAGCTGGCGGCAGTCGGTGGTGCACATCGCATTGTGGCTGCCCGCGCGGGTCACAGGCCCGCCCGGCTGGGGGCAGGTGTACTCGGCGGTGTCGGCGTCCCATCCGTAAGCATTCGGCGCGTCGAAATGCGCCTGCCGACCGCGCAGGCGGCTGCCCGCCAGTGCATCGTCGCGCTGGATCATCATCAGCAGTTTGGCGGGCTGGGTGGTGGTCGCCTCGATCTTCCATGCGCCACAGGGGGCCGTGGGCTCTCCGGGCTTGCGTGGGGCGCTGGGCGCGAGGGCAAGGACGTAATGCGCGGGTTCCTCGGTGCCGTCGCCATGGTGTCGGGCGGGGGCGTGGTACAGACGCGCGACGGCGCGGTCCTGTGCGTCCATCAGCGAGCAGACCGTGTTGACGTCAAGCGTCAGCGCCCCCGAGGACGTGCCATCCGGTGCGGTGATGGTGAGGCCAAGCGCCTCCGACCCCGCACCGCGCAGGAAGACCTCGACGTAGCTCGCGGTCATGTCGTCGGGCTGCACACGGGCAAGGATGTCGGCGGAGCCTCCGGCGTCCAGATCCCAGGTGGCGGTCAGGTCATTGCGGTTGCCATTGCCGAAAGACCAGACCAGTCTCACGGGCTGGCCGGTGTGTTCCTCCCAAAGGCGTGCTTCGCGTGCCAACTGGTGTTCGGCAAAGCGGGTGCCGTCCTTCGGCCCCGCCGAGACGCCCAGCGACAGGTTCACGATGACCGGCGAGGTCGGGTCGATACTGGCCGCTTGACGCAGGATCCAGCGCAGGCCTTGCAGTATGTAGCTTTCGAACCACGTGCCAGAGGTGTCGTCGACGGCCTCGGGCGGCAGCTGCACGGCCAGAAGTGGCCAGTCGGCCACCGGATCGCCGTCCCCGGCACCGGCGGCGAGGTCCAGCACATGGGTGCCATGCGTCGTGGCACGGTTGCTGGCGGCGCGGGTCTCAAAGCCCTGAAGCTCGCGGTTCAGACGGGCGTAGACATCGGCCTCGGGTTCGCTGCGCAGGCTGGTGATGGCGGCGCGGTCCAGCACGCGGCCCGACAGGATCCCGCCTTCGTCCGAGCGGCTCTCCAGTGCCTGAAGCCAGATCGCGTGAAAGCGGCTTTCGTTGCCCTTGCAAAAGCGGTCATTCAGGAAGCCGATGCCGTCGTCAATGATCGCCACGATGGGCTTGCCCTTGTGATGTGGCTGTACGGCGGTCAGCGGCGCGGCAGGGGGCGCCTTGGGCGGTTCCTGAAGGTGGATCGGGACACCGGTGTCGATCACGGTGAACAGGCTGCCATGGTCGTGGTCTGGCGTTCCGATGCGCCGATAGAGGGCATATTCATCGGGAAGTCCCGCAAGGTGCCGCGGATCGTCGATGCGGCCCGCCAGAGCGTCAGCCTCGTGCGGATCCATCAGCAGGCTGGTGCTGGTCTTCAGAGCGTCCTGCAGCGCCTTTCGGGCGGCGGGCGTATTGTCGACCAGGCGCACAAAGATCGGCTCGTATTCGGTGCCCCGGTCGGGCCGCACGGGGGCAATGGCATCGAGTCGTTTGCCAAGAAGGCGCGACCAATCGAGGTAGGGATCGCGGAATGTGGCCGGACGCGGGGCGTTCCAGTGAAATTTCATGCAAAATTCCCCCTTGATACAAATTTACCCAAGGAAAGGCGTTTCACGGTCCCCGGTCAAGCAAGCCACTGGTGGCGCAGGAAGATTAGCGCAGAATTCACGGGTTCAGAGGCCCGGAAACACGCAGCGCCCCGTAAAAATAACTCGGCATTCACGATTTTGGGCCGTTCCGATCACGCTGTAATCACGGAAGCCGCGCATTCTGGGATTAACGTTTCGTCAATCGGCGCCCACGGCGGCGCTAACGGCACCAGGGGGTGACCATGATCAGCAGCACTACCGCAAGACCGGCTTTTCGTGTGATCGACGGTTCCGGACCCCGTCCCGGACATCGGATCGAGGTTCCCGTCCCGGATGCTCCGCGCGTGTCGGCGCCGGAACTGGCGGCGGAAATGGCAGAGATCTTCGCACTGTCCCTGCTGCGAAAATGCAGTCTCGCCGACCTCCACGATCCGCATTGCGCTGTCTGGGTGGACGGCACGACGCGTTTCACGCTGCACGAACTCCTGTGCGAGATGCGGTCACTGGCGTGGTATGACAGCAGCCGTGCCCTCCCCGGGCGTGACACCCTGTCCGAGGAGGCGGAGCATCGCCGTGCGCTTCGGTGGAACGCGGACGGGCAACTGACGCTGCGCACCCTGTTCCGTTGTGGCGTTGCCCTGCGCGGTGAGGTGGGGTTGTCGTCCCTGTGGCGCAGCGATCATGCGGTGTCGAAACCTGATCCGGTCCGTCGCCCGCCGCGCGATGACGCGCCCATGTCCGCTTGGCTGGACTGGTGCGAGCGTCACTCCGGGGCGGGGCTGCGCTTGCCGGGACAGCCGATGAGGCGGCCGCATGTGGGCACGCTCGAAGCCATGTCCGAGGACCTTCACCGCATGCCTGCCGCACGGCCGTTTTACAACGCTGTGCTGGCGGCGCTGGCGCGAGGGGCAGCGCTGGACCAAGGCTTGGTCGGTTCGGGATTTTCGTGGCGCGGCAATCGGTTGATGTCCCTCATGGCGGAGGCTGAAACTAGGGCGTGTCGGGCCATCCTGTCGCAGACACATGCGGCGGACCGGCTTCCGCGCCCTGCGGTGACGTCGGCGCGGATGACCGTCTGGCTGGCGCGCGAAGAGCGCGGTTCGGGCGGTGACACTGCCCTATATCGTACGGCCGCGGAAGAGTTGGCGGAGGCCGCGCCGAACCTGCTGTACTGGGTGAGCAGGGCCAACAAGGCGCTGGGGCAGGGGGCGGCGCGCTTTGGGGGCGGGTTGTTCCTGCCGTTGGTGGAACCGCAGGGCCATGCCTTGAACCCCGCCGATTGCGCGACCCATATGGCCGTGGCCGGAGCGCTTGCGACGCTGTTGAAGGCAGTGTTTGACACCTCGCGGCGCACGCAGTTGCAGCCGGTTGGGGTCTTTGGACCGGGTGTCGCCTTGGGCGAAGAGGCGGATCGCATGGTTTCCAACATCGCGCTTTCCCGTGTCGTTTCAGGCGGTTACCATCCCGCCGAGAATGTCCAGCAGATGCGTCTGGGGCAATCCATTGCGTTGCAGATCCTACGCGAGGCGCTGGAGGCGGACAACCGCAGCGCCGTTCTCAGCCTTAACGATTTCGACGGACGGGAGCTGCGACTCGAGGCGCATCCGCGGGTTTTCGGACGCGGTTTTGCAGAACTTCGGGCCGATGGGGCGGCGATTTCCTGGCCGCAAGAGGCCGCTCCGCCCGCTGCGCACCTGACCGCTGTGGTGTGATTGACACGGGTCAAAGCGGCGTGTGCCGTTTCATGGCAGACTATCCCGTGCGGGGTACAGGAGGTTGAAATGAAACGCTTTCTCGCAGTCTTGTTGGTTCTTGCGACACCGGTGTTTGCTCAGGATGCGGACATTGGTCGGGCGCATTTCGCGACGCATTGCGCCACATGTCACGGCTTGGAAGGGCGCGGTGACGGGCCGATGTCGGGCGTGCTGCTTATCAAGCCCGTTAACCTTACCGAGCTGAGCGCCCAGAACGGCGGGACCTTCCCGCTGGAACGGGTCATCAAACGCATCGACGGGCGCGATCCGCTGGTCTCGCATGGCTCGCCCATGCCGGTTTACGGCGACTACTTCGAAGGCACCTTCGACGTGCCTATGAAGACCCCCGCCGGGCAACCGGTGCTGACGTCACAGCCTGTTGTGGACCTTGTGGCCTACCTGATGGAAATGCAGCGCGTAGAGTAGGTTAGCGGCAGATGCCCTCGGTCTGCACGCCCTGCCAGGGGACGGTCAGACGCGGTTCCGTGATAGCCTCGTCAAGCCGGTCGACAGGCATTTCCGCGCCGATCAGGGCGCGGAGGCGCGCGGTGCGCGGGGCCTCGGGATCGAGCAGGCGGCAACAGACATATTCCTCCACGATGCTGCCCTGCTGCTCGTAGCCGTAGTCCAGAAAACGCGTCGTATTGTCGGGATCGAAGAGGTAGGGATCGGCGCTGCCGATGTGTTCGGTAAGAGCCTTTAACGGATGGTAACCCGTGTGTTTGCGGTGCTGCCACTGCCAGACATGCGTCGCCTCGTGGGCAAAGAGCATGGCGTCGAACAGGTCGATGGTCTCGGGGTAGCCCCGCAGGAAGTCGGGACGGTAAATATCCTTGCGGACCAGTATCTTGTTGAAGAACACCGTGGCGGCGGGGGCGACGGTGACGGTCTGCTCCTCGGTGATCGGCGGCCAGATGCGTTCCTGGCAGGTGGTGCGGGGGCGGACCGGAATCTGGTAGGTGACAGCCCCGGCGAAGTGGCCATCGACGATGCGAACCTTCGAGATATCGACGTCCGGCCCCTGTATGGCCGCAAGATATTGTGCCTCTGACGGAGTCAGCGGACGGCCACAGGCGGCGAGGAACAGCAGCAGGGTTAACAGGACGCGCATGATGGCAGAGTTGTCGCGATTTCGACGCTTGTCCAGCGGGGTTAACGGATCGGACGGCAGGTTAACCCGGGCGCGTTAACACAAATTTAACGTGAGTCCCGGCCGGTTTCAGGGGCCAAACCGGCCGCTTGTTAACCATTAACCCTTGGGGGCGACTCGGGAACATCGCATTTGGCGGCTCGGATTGTCGGGATTGTGCAAGCGGAGGGCTGGGACCCCGTGGAAAGACTGATTTTCGGGATCACGTTTGCGTGATGTCAACGCCAGGAAGCAGTGTGAACGTGGGGGGGCTTTGTCGCACAAATTGGCAAATGACCGAGGTTTCCCTTTCCCCGGACAGACCTGACCCACGGCCTCTGTGACAGGTATGCCGAGCGAGGTGTCGCCGTTCAGCACGGCGATACGGACCTGAAGCTCGGCGACCTGGCGATCAAAGTCTCGCGCCATGAGCCGCTGGCCCAGCAGCTTCACAGAGTGCATCTTTGTCTCGACGCGGCATCAGTGGTGGTATCCGCTCCATCCACTGCCCGGCAGGGCATCGCAACGCGATGGCCCGAGAGGGGTCGCCAGAGCGCCCGGCCGAGGTATTTCGATGCCCGCAGTGCCTCGTTTCGTGCGACGGTACCGGCGGTGACGGTCTTCCACGGCTTGGCATTCTTGTGCGGTGGGATGACTGCGTGGGCACCGCGATCGGCAATCGCGTCGTGACACTTTCGGGTATCGTAGGCGTCGTCTGCGGTGACGCTGCCGATCGCTTCGTCCATTGGTATCTGGCTGAGCAGATCGTGCAGCCCGGGCCATCGCCGACGTGGCTCCCGGTGATCTCGGTGATCTCCCCTCTCGGCAGATTTGCCTGGCAAATCGCCTGCCGGGCAATGGGCGGCGCGGATCTCCAGCGTTTCCTCGTCGATCCCGAGGTGGATCTTGCGCCAGACACGCCGTTTGGGGCCGCCGTGCTTGCGGGCGTTCCACTCACCTTCGCCCTCGACCTTGATGCCGGTGCTGTCCACTGGCCGTCAGGGCATCACGAAGTGATGTCCCGAGAGGCGATCAGCAGATGCAGCGGCCCCCTGGAGCCGCGGTAGGGGATGTTGACGGCCAGGGTCTTCTGGTGGCGGCCACGCCTGCCTGTCGGCGCGGTCTCCCAGCTCATCTCGGGGTCGAACCAACCTCTCGGGACATTCCTCCGGAAATACCCTGCCGGTCAGGGGATCGTCAGCGAGCCCCGGCGCTTGAGCGCTTCATTGCAGGCTGGCCAGTTCCTGGTCCTGTAGGTCGGGGATGTGGGTCTGCTCATGCACCCCAGGTACCGCACTGGACTCATGAGGTGAATCCCCCACGAAATTTGTGCAACAGAGTCCTCTCGGTGTGTTCAAGGAACAAGCGGTTGCTGGCGCATATGCGTTTGTTTTCAATCCTGATCGGGGTTTTCGACCTTGCCTTCGACGATCTGCTGCTGCGCCCGGACGGTGACGTATGATCGAGACCTTGGACCATATCTGGCTGGGCATCCTTGCCGTGCTGAACGGGCCAGAGCTGTTCTCGGTCCTTGGGCTGGCGATCCCTGCAGCACCGATGATGCTGTTGCTTGGTGTCCTGACAGGTATCGCCGTCGGGGCAACCCCCGGTCTGGCCGGGCCGATGGCCATGGCGATCTCGCTGCCAATCCTGATTTCGATCTTCGGGTTCACCCCAGACGCGTTGCTGCCGGTCTTCGGCTTTCTGATCGGCATCATGAAGGGCGCGACCTTGGGCGGGGCCGTGCCTGCGATCCTGTTCAACCTTCCCGGCACGCCGGACGCGATGATGACCACGCTTGACGGGCACCCCATAGCGCAGGCCGGAGAGCCGCACCGCGCGCTGCGCATCGCCCAGATGTCCTCCGTCGCGGGGGATACGTTCTCCGATCTCGTGCTGTTCATCTGCGCCCCGTTTCTGGCCATCATGGTCGAAGAATGGCTCGACCTGCCGGAAAAGACCGCACTGCTGATCCTGTCGATTTCCTGCGTGGCGGCGGTGATGGGCGTCCTGATCGTCGGCGAGATTTTCGTGGCCATCGACAATGAGCGGCGCGGGCTGTCGCAACGCCGTGACCCTGCGATGCAGCGGTCCAACCACGATGGCCTGAAGGCCGGAGATCTGCGCCGCATCCGTCCCTATATCGCACGCGGCGCAGTGATCGGGACGCTCGTCGGGGCTTTGCCGGGGGTTGGCTCTACCCTTGCGGCAACGCTGTCCTATTCGCTGGCCTCCCGCAGACACCGCAAGGTCGCGCCGCCCAGTGACACGCCGTTTGGCAAAGGCGCGCCCGAGGGCATCGCCGCGACCGAGGCCGCCAATTCCGCCATATCCGGCGCAAACCTGATCCCGGTGTTGTCGCTTGGCATTCCCGGCAACGCGGTGGCGGTGTTCCTGATCCCCGCAGCCGACAGCATCGGCGGCTTCAATCCCGGACCGGCCGTGTTCCGGTTTACCTCCGAGACGAACCCGGAACTGGTTGTGGTCTCCGGTATCTTCTTTCTGATGGTGCCGGGGAATTTGGTAAACTGGACACTGGGCGGGTCGTTTATGCGCTCAATGGGTGTCTTGGCGCGGGTGCCGGTCAAGTCCCTTCTGCCAGTTGTGCTGCTGGTGACCTTGACCGCGATCTGCGTGCAGGAAGCGTCGATGTTCGCCCTCTGGACAACTGTGGGTTTCGGCGTGCTGGGCTACCTGTTTCGGCGGCGCGACATACCCGTCATTCGTGATCGCCTATATCCTTGCGGGTCCCATCGAACGATCCGCGCGCGAGGCCTTTGCCGCCTCAGGCGCGTACCCGTCGTTTCTGTTATAGAGTCCGGTTGCCCTGCTGTTCTTTTCTCGTCAGAACACTGCCCATCATCCGGCACCGTGACGCAGTCAAAAAAGCATAGCCGTCACTTGCGGAGCAGACTGCTTGCAGGCCTTCCAGCCAATCCACGCGCTGTCGCCGCGACACGACTTGGCATCTCGGTGATCTGAAGGGACACGGCCCGTCATTTGAAGAGCGGGAAGGTCAAGCGGACCTGAGTTCCCCTGCCAACCGACAACAGCTGCACCGTACCGTTATGTCTGTGCATGACCTGTTGCACGATGGCCAGGCCCAGACCGGTGCCTTCTCCGTTGCGCAACTGCGAAAAACGGCGGAACGCGAGGTCGGCCTGATCCAGTGGAATACCTATTCCATCGTCCTGCACATCCAGCAAGGCGTCCGAACCGTCCGCCAATGTCCGCACGGTGATGCGGGACATGCCATCGCCGCCATGGCGCAGCGCGTTTTCGACAAGGTTCGTCAACGCCTCGCCGAAAAGCACCTTGTCCACATCGATCAACAGCGGTTTTTCACTGGGTTCGAACCCGAATTCCACGTCGCTGGACAGGACGATGGGGGCAAGGCCCATGCAGACGTCCTCGGCCAAGGCGTTGAGATCGGCCCGCGCAGGCGTGATCCTGGCGTCGTAGCGCAGGCGTTCGAGCGACAGCAGCTGATCCGCCAGCCGCGCAGAGGTCCGCGCTGCGGCGATCAGTTCGGATTGCCGCGCCTCTCGTTCGGTCGCGTCGGTCACGTCGGGCAGGGTTTCGGCAATCGCCAGCAGGGCAGCCGCAGGGTTGCGCAGTTGATGCGCCGCGTCAGAAATGAAGGCCTGATGCGCTTCGATATTGTCTTTCACCTGCGCAAACAGCCGGTTCAACGTCGAGACGATACCGGCAACCTCGGTCGGCACGGGGCGGCGAATGCGGCCGAGGTCGTCGGGCGATCTCTGGCGTATCGCTTCCTGCAGGTCGTTGAGCGGGCGCAGACCGATCTGTACCCCGAACCAGATCACCAGTGCCAACGCAGCCATCAGTCCCGCCATCAGCGCAATCGCCCGCAGCGCCAGTTCGCGGGCAAAGGCCTGACGGTCGCTCATCCTTTGCCACACGGTCACCACCGTCTCGCCCGAGAGGTTGCCGATGGTCCGGTCCTCGATCATGCGCAGGACCCGCATTTCTTGGTCCCGATAGTTGGCGATGAAATAGCTCGGCTGGTCGCGCGGGCTGTCCGCCGTGGCGCGCGGAGGATAGGCGTAACCCGTCACGTAGATTCCGCCGGGTCCGGTCACGTGGTAGAAGATCTCGCCGCCGCCCGCATCCGAGACGAACCGGCGGGTGCTGGGGGACAGGGCGTCGCCGCCGGAAATCGCGACATCGCGCGAAATGGCCAGAGCCGCCGCCAGCAAGCTGCGGTCGAACAGGTCTTCGGAGGTGCTTTGCGCGGCGCTGAACCGCCACAGGCCCAGCAGAACCGAGACGACGAGCAACGGCGGCAGGATCACGAGGAACAGCCGCAGCCGCAGCGACATGGACGTGCGTTTCGGTCTACGCACCATCGACTTCCAGCATGTAGCCCAGGCCACGGGCCGTCTTGATGCGGATGCCGAAGGGCTCCAGCCGCTTGCGCAGGCGCGAGACATGGGGCTCGATGGCGCTTTCCTCCGCGTCGGCTCCTACACCGTAGACATGGCTGATCAGCTGAGCCTTGGACACCAGCCGCCCGCGCCGTTCCAGAAGACATTCCAGCGTGGCGATTTCCTTGCGGGGAATGTCCAGCGGCTGTTCGTCATGCAGCAACTGTCGGCCCGTACGATCAAAGACCAGCGGCCCCAGCGCGTCGCGGGCGCTGAATTCAAGGTTCTTGCGCCGGGCCATGGCCCGAAGGCGGGCCTCCAGCTCGTCCATCTCGAAGGGCTTTGTCAGGTAGTCGTCCGCACCGGCATCAAGGCCAGCGACACGTTCGGCCGTTTCCGATCGCGCGGTCAGCAGGATCACCGGCGTCCCGTCGCCGCGCCGACGCAATGCACGCAGCACGTCGATGCCGTCCATCCCCGGCAGGTTGAGGTCGAGCACGACAAGATCCGCACCTTCCCGCGCGAGAAAGGCATTCGCCTCGGCGCCATCGTGCAAAAGATCCACCGAATGGCCACGATCCCGCAACCGAAAGGCGATTCCGCTGGCAAGGGTCTCGTTATCTTCGATGATGGCAATCCGCATGGTTACAACTTTGTCATGTTGCGCAAGTTTCGTGCAAGCTTGGAACGGCATGGTGCAGCCGTTGGAGGAGGGAATCATTCCCTTGAAAGATGAATTCTGACGCGCCGGACCTGCGTTCGGCGCCGCCAAGGTCTACGGGAGGACACCAATGACCATCAAGAGCCTTGCAACCTCTGTTGCAGCAATCACCCTCATGGCAGCCCCGGCGCTGGCCGAAGTCGACTTTTCCGGCAAGACGATCGAATGGGTGATCCCGTTCTCGGAAACCGGCGGGTCGGCCAAATGGGCAAACTTCTTTGCGCCGCTGCTGGCCCAGGAATTGCCGGGCAACCCCACGGTCGTCGTGAAATTCATGCCGGGCGCCGGGTCGACCAAAGGCGCCAACTGGTTCCAGGAGCAGGAACACAAGGACGGCACGCTGCTGTTCGGTTCGTCCGGCTCGACGCAGTTTCCCTACCTGCTGAACGATCCGCGTGTGCGCTACGAATACAACGACTGGATCCCGGTCATGGCGACCGGCACCGGTGGTGTCGCCTATCTGAACCCCGAAGACGGTGCCAAGTTCGACGGTTCGGCCAACGGCCTGAAGGATGTGGACCTGATTTTCGGCTCGCAGGGGGCCACCGGCCTCGACCTCGTGCCGCTTCTGGCATGGAAGATGCTGGGCATGAACGTCGAGCCGGTCTTTGGCATCAAGGGTCGCGGTGACGGCCGCCTGATGTTCGAGCGCGGCGAGGCCACCATCGACTACCAGACCTCGTCCGGTTACCTGTCCGGTGCCGCCGATCTGGTCGCTGCCGGGACCGCCGTGCCGATGATGAGCTGGGGCGCGCTGGACGAGAATGGCGTGATCGTGCGCGACCCGACCTTCCCGGACATGCCGTCCTTCAAGGAAGTCTGCGCGGCCACCGACGGTTGCGAGACCGAGGGCGTCGCCTGGGACGCGTGGAAGGCCTTCTTCATCTCGGGCTATCCGTCGCAGAAAATCGCCTTCCTGCCCAAGGGCACCCCGCAGGACGTGATCGACACCTACGTGGCTGCCTTCGAAGCCGTCCGCGCGCGTCCTGACTTTGCCGAGATCTCGTCGAACGAAGTCGGTCAATACCCGATGTTCGTGGGCGCAGGCGCCGAAAAGGCCACCGATGAGGCGACGACCGTGACGCCCGAGGCCAAGGCCTATGTCATCGACTGGCTCAAAGAGTCGTATGGCGTGACGATCGAGTAATCGACGCGCCCGCGGGTCCCGCCACACCGGCCGGGGCCCGCAGCCTCTCTCCCTTCTGAAAATTCAACCGAAAGAACGGTGCGATGGATCTCTTCGCGACCGCCCTGCCGGCGCTTGCCGATGCATGGGCTCTGATTTTGCAACCTGTCGTCCTTGGATATCTTGTCCTTGGCGTGGTCATGGGCCTTGCTGTCGGCGTGTTCCCCGGCCTCGGTGGTATCGCCGGGCTTTCGCTTTTGCTGCCCTTCATGTTCGGCATGGAGCCCGTCCTGGGCCTCGCGCTGATGATCGGGATGGTGGCCGTGGTGCCCACCTCGGACACGTTCTCATCGGTGCTGATGGGCATTCCCGGATCCTCTGCCTCTCAGGCGACGGTGCTGGACGGCTTTCCGCTGGCGCGAAAGGGGCAGGCGGCGCGGGCCTTGTCCGCGGCCTTTACCGCGTCGCTGTTCGGCGGTCTCGTCGGCGCAATGTTCCTGACCCTGTTCATCGTGGTCGCGCGCCCGCTGGTGCTGGCCTTCGGTCTGCCGGAAATGCTGATGATCTCGATCCTCGGCCTGTCCATGGTGGCGGTCCTTGCGGGGCGGGTCGCGCTCAAGGGACTGGCGGCGGCGGGGCTTGGCATGCTGATCGGCACCATCGGCGTAGCGGACGCGGGCGGCTCGCTGCGCATGGCGAGTTATGACTTCCCGTACCTGACGGACGGTCTGCAACTGGTGATCGTGGGCCTCGGCATCTTTGCCGTGCCCGAGATCGTGTCCCTCCTGCGGCAGGACCGCTCCATCGCCAAGGATGCCGCGCTCGGCGCGGGCTGGATGGACGGCGTGCGCGACTGGGTCGACAACAAATGGCTGTCGGTGCGCTGCTCGCTGATCGGCGTTCTGGTGGGGGTGATCCCCGGCCTCGGCGGCTCGGTCGTGGACTGGATCGCCTATGGCCATGCGGTTCAGACCACCAAGGACAAATCGAACTTCGGCAAGGGCGAAATCCGCGGCGTGATCGGGCCGGAAAGCTCCAACAACGCCAAGGAAGGCGGTGGCCTCGTGCCGACGCTGCTGTTCGGGATCCCCGGCTCCGGCTCGATGGCGATCTTCATCGGGGCGATTGCCCTGCTGGGATCGGGTGACATCGAGGTTGGCCCGGCCATGCTGCGAGACAACCTGGACATCACCTATTCGATCGTCTGGCTGCTGGCCTTGGCCAATGTGGTCGGCACGCTCCTGTGCATCGGCGTCTCGGGCGGCATCGCGAAGCTGACAACCATCCGCTTCACCTACCTTGCGCCGTTCCTGTTCATGCTGATCGCTTTTGCCGCGTTCCAGTCGGGCCAGAACTTCGAGGACATTCTTGCGCTGTTTGCCATCGGCCTGATCGGCATCTTCCTGCGCCGCTTCGACTGGTCGCGCCCGGCCTTCCTGATCGGCTTCGTCCTGTCGAACCCGGTCGAGAAGTTCTCGAACCAGGCGTACCAGATCGCGTCCTTCCGCTTCCGCAAGTCGTTCGAAGACGGGATCGACTACATCTTTTCGCCCATCGTGATCGTGCTGCTGATCGTCACCGTGGTGTCGGTCGTGCTGGGGCTGCGGCAGGCGAAGACGATCATGGCCGAGGGCGAGGTCCAGTCCGGGTCCAAGCGCGCGCCGATCGTGTTCCTGCTGGTGATCCTGACCTATGTCGTCATCGCCCTGCTGAACGCCAACGCAATCCCCGACTACAACATGACCGACAAGTTCGTGCCGCTGGTCATCGGTGGGGTCACGCTGGCTGCGCTGCTGATCCTGCTGGTGCAGATGATCCTGCGGCCCGAGGGCGACACGATCTTTGCCGACAAGGAAATGGCGGGCGAGGACGCCGATGCGCCCTACGGGCTTTGGGGCACGCTGGCGTGGTTCGCCGGACTGATCGCCGCCACCTGGGTCCTCGGGTTCATCCTCGCGCTGGCCGGGTTCCTCGTGACCTTCCTGCGGGTGCGGGCACAGGCGCCGTGGCCCAAGACGCTGATCCTGACCGCCTGCGGCCTGGCGCTGATGTGCGTGATGGCCGGTGCGCTGAACCGCGATTTCCCGCCGGGGCTGCTGCAACACGCCGTCGATCTGCCCTGGCCGCTGAAATAATCCAACAGAGTGAATGACATGACACAGACAGGCATTCCCTATGTCTTCATGCGCGGGGGCACCTCGCGGGGGCCGTATTTCAACCGCGCCGACCTGCCCGAGGACCGCGAGACGCTGGCCGAGGTGCTGATGGCCGCCGTTGGCGCAGGCCACGCGATCAACATCGACGGGATCGGCGGCGGCGTCGCGGTGACCACCAAGGTCGCGATGCTGTCGCGGTCCGACGATGACTGGGCCGACGTGGACTACTTCTTTGCGCAGGTCTCGGTCGAGGATCGGCTGGTCGATTTCAAACCGACCTGCGGCAACATCCTGTCTGGCGTCGGTCCTGCCGCGATCGAGATGGGCCTCGTCACGCCACAGGGCGACGAGACCGAGATCAGGATCCGCGCCGTCAACACCGGCGCGCGGGTCTTGGCGCGGGTTCAGACGCCGGGCGGCGTCCTGCACTACACGGGTGACACGGAAATCGCCGGGGTGCCGGGGCGGGCCGCGCCCATCGCGCTGAACTTCATGGGGGTTGTCGGGTCCTCGACCGGGGCCTTCCTGCCCACCGGCAACCTGCGCGACAGGTTCGACGGGATCGAGGTGACCTGCATGGACGTTGCCATGCCGATGGTCATCGCCCGCGCCGCGGATTTCGGCCTGACCGGCTACGAGACGGTCGAGGAACTGGACGCGAACCGCGATTTCTTTGCCCGGATGGAGGCGGTGCGCCTGCAGGCAGGCACGGCGATGGGCATGGGCGATGTCACGCAATCCGTGACGCCCAAGTTCGGCCTGCTCGCCCCGGCGCGCGACGGCGGGACGATCTGCACCCGCTACTTCATGCCCTGGACGACACATCCGTCGATGGCGGTGACAGGGTCGCAATGCCTTGCTTCCTGCGCGCTGACGCCCGGCACCGTGGCCGATGGTCTGCTGGACCGTCCCACCCAAAGCCCTGCCAACGTGGTGCTGGAACATGCCTCGGGCACCATCGAGGTTCTGGTCGATTTCGAGATGAACAACCATTTCACCCTGAATTCCGCCGGGCTGCTGCGCACCGCGCGCAAGCTGGCGGACGGGCACATCTACGTGCCCGCCTCCATCTGGAAGGGGCGCTGACATGCCGATGATGAACCTGCTCGTGGCCTTCAACGGGTCCGAGGGCTCTGTCGCGGCGCTGCGTTATGCGGCGGCGCTGGCAGACAGGCTGGGTGCCCATGTCACCGCGATATTGGCGCATACCACGCATGAGGTGATCGACAAGCGCTCGCGCTGGATCCCCAAGGAGGCACGCGCGCTGCTGGAGGCGGCCAACAGCGAAATCCTGCGCGAGATCGAAGACAGGTTCGAGACCGAGCGTGCCGCGCTCGGGCTGACCGGCGCGCTGCACCTCAAAGAGGTCACGGGCCGAGTCGATACCGTCCTGTCCGAGGCCGCGCGGCACTACGACATGCTGATCGTCGGCAACCATGCCGACACCGATGACGAGCATGTCACCCTGCACCCGGACCGCATCGCGCTGATGTCCGGGCGGCCGGTGGTGGTCGTGCCCGCAGGCTATGACGGCGGTGGCGCTTTGACCCATTCGGCCCTTGCATGGGATGGCGGTCGGGCGGCGGCGCGGGCCTTGTCCGACAGCCTGCGCCTGATCGAGGAAGCCGGGCGCGTCAGCGTCCTGACGGTCGGGCCGCGCACCGGCTGGCCGATCGAGGACCTGATGACTCACCTGTCGCGGCACGGCGTCGAGGCAGTGCATGAGGAATGGCCCACCTCGCATCCCGTCGCAGCGACCCTGCTGGCATGGTGCCGCAAGCACCGGCCCTCGCTGTTGGTGCTGGGCGCCTACGAGCATTCCAAGTTCCGCGAGGACCTGCTGGGCGGTGTCACCTCCGAGGTGCTGGCCCAGATCGACATCCCCGTGCTGCTGTCACATTGAGGACTTACATGACCGATTTCGAAAAACTGGCCCGGTTGCGGCGCGACCTTGAAGAGATGCGTCAGGATCTGTCGCAGCGGATCGCCGATGGCGACGCCGGACAAGGCGACTTGATGATCTTGCACGACCGGGTCAGCAGGGCCATCAAGGCGCTGTCTCCACAAGGCTGAAAGGCGCTCGGGATGAAGGTCCATATCCTCGACGACTGGTTCGACACACTGCGTGGCCTGCCCTGCTTTGGCCTGCTCGACGGCCATGACGTCACGGTCTGGACCGATCACGAGGCCGATGAGGTGGCGCTGGCCGCCCGTCTGCACGATGCCGAATGCGTCGTGCTGTTCCGCGAACGCACCCGCGTCACCCGCAGCTTGCTCGAACAGTTGCCCAACCTGCGGCTGATCTCGCAGCGTGGGGTCTGGCCGCATGTGGATGTGGAGGCCTGCACCGATCATGGCGTGCTGCTGAGTTCCAATACCGGCGCTGACGGGGCGAACTATGCCGCCGCCGAGCTGACCTTTGCGCTGATCCTGTCGGCCATGCGGCAGTTGCCGCAGCAGATGGCCAGTGCCAAGGCGGGTCAGTGGCAGATGGGCGTGGGGCGGACGCTGCGCGGCCGGACGCTGGGGCTGTATGGTTATGGGCGGATCGGGCGCGTTGTGGCCGACTATGCCCGCGCCTTCGGTATGGACGTGGTCTGGTGGGCGTCGGAGACGGGGCGCGCGCGCGCATCCTGGGCAGGCGAGCAGGTGGCGGAAAGCCGGGCGGCCTTCTTCGCGCAAAGCGACGTGGTCTCGCTGCATCTGCGCCTGACCCCGGAGACGCGCGGCATCGTCACGGCGGATGACCTTGCGCAGATGGCACCGCGCGCGGTCTTGGTGAACACCTCGCGGGCCGGGCTGATCGCGCCGGGGGCCCTGCTGGATGGACTGAATGCGGGCCGCCCCGGCATGGCCGCCATCGACGTCTTTGACATCGAGCCGTTGACCGACCCGAACGACCCGCTGCTGTCCCATCCGAAACTGATCGCCACGCCGCACATCGGCTTTGTCACCGAGGATGAGTTCGACAAGCAATTCGCCGACATTTTCGAGCAGGTGAACGCCTACGCGGAAGGCGCGCCGGTCCACATGGTCAACCCCGCCGTCTACGGGCAATGACCGCCGCCAATACCGGCGCGCCTACGATCACGATCACGATACGCGTCAGGTGGTGGGTGATGACAAAGCCAAGGTCAGCCCCGGTGACGATGGCCAGCACCGTCATTTCCGCTTGACCGCCCGGCGCAAAGGCGAGGAATGCGGCGACCGGCTCCCCCAGCCCCATGTCCGTGACGATACCGGCAAAGACCGCCGCCAGCACGGCCAGCACCATGACATAGGCGATGCCCGCCGCGACCACGCGGGTCAGCTCACCCCATGTGACGCCCAGGAACTGGACCCCGATCCCGCAGCCGATGAAGAACTGCGCGGCAAGGATCGCCTCGGCCGGGGGGCGGGCGTGGATCACGTCGGTCAGCGACAGGATCGCGGTGACGATCATCGGCCCAAGGATCGACGCCCCGAAAAGCTTGATCCGCTCGCCGCCCTTCCAGCCGATCCATGCGGCGGCGACCATAATCAGCAGCTCGTGAATTGGCAGATCGGCGGCGGGCGCACCGATCGGATTGCTCAGGCCCACGTCGTAGAAATGGCTCAGGACGAAGGGGGCCAGCGTCACGATGATCAGCACCCGCGTGGCATGAACCAGTGACAGCACCCGCGGATTGGCCCCGGCCTCGGTCCCAAAGATCACCATGTCCTGCAGGCCGCCCGGCATCGCTGCGTAATAGGCTGTTGGCGCGTCGAACCCCCACAGCTTGCGAAAGAACGGCACGCCCACCAGCGCGATCACCGCGATGAAGAGCGGGATCAGCGCGACCGAGACCGCCATGCGCGGCAGTTCGGAGATGACCTCGGGCGTGATCGACGCGCCCACGGCGACGCCAAGCACGGTACGGGCTGCGACGGAGACCTGGCCAAAGCCCTTGAGCGGCAGTTGCCCGAGCGCCCCGGCAAGGCAAAAGGCCATCGGGCCGAACAGGAACGGCAGTGGCAGCTCCAGCAGCCAGAACAGCGCGGTTCCCAGCGCGGCGAGGACAAAGGTCAGTGCGCGCCGGGGCAGCGCCTGATCGAAGAAATGTTTGCGCAAACCGGCCTCCCGAGTCTCTTGACGTCCCTATGGATACGCTTGTATCCACCTGCATACAAGACTCGTTTGGAGGCCGAACATGACAGAGGACGACAGCACCTCGCAGGGCAACGCCGCCTATGCGCGCCTGCTGACCGAACTGCGCGAAGGGCGTCTGAACCCCGGTGACCGGCTGCGCGAGACCGAACTGGCCGACCGGCTGGGGGTGTCCCGCACCCCTGTGCGCGAGGCGATCCGCCAGCTTGAGGCCGACGGAATCGTCACCCATGTCCCCCGGCAGGGCGCCACGATCCGCACGCTGGACTATGCCGAGGTGATGGAACTCTATGAAATGCGCGCCGTGCTCGAAGGCACCGCCGCACGGCTGGCCGCACGGGCCGCCTCGGACATCGAGATCGAGGAACTTGTCGACATGAACCGGCAGATGGCGGCGCTTGGCAACGCGCCGGAGGCGTTCATCCTGAACCGCCAGTTCCATGCAGCGCTTCTGGATGCCGCCAAGAACCGTTTCCTCGCCCGGTCGATCCATGCCCTGCAAAAGGCGCTGATGATCCTCGGGCCGACCACACTGACCGAACCGGACCGCGCCGAAAAGGCGGTCGAGGAACATTTCGGCGTGCTCGACGCGATCAAGGCGCGGGATGGTGCCTTGGCCGAAGCGGCGATGCGCGCCCATATCGAAGCCGCGCAGCGGGTGCGGGTGCGCGCCCTGCGCGCCTTGCCCCATCGCTCCCCCGGATATGACGGAGACCTGCTGTGACCCAGTCCGAAACCCCCGATATCGTCGTGATCGGCGGCGGCAATGCCGCGCTGTGTGCCGCGATCACCGCCGCCGAGGCCGGCGCGCGGGTGCTGATCCTCGAAGCGGCGCCCAAGCCCTATCGGGGCGGTAATTCGCGCCACACGCGCAACTTTCGCTGCATGCATCACGGTCCGCTCGGGCCGTTGACGGACAGCTACACCGAAGAGGAATACCTTGCCGACCTGCTCAAGGTGACCGGCGGCAAGACGCATGAGGGTTTGGCCAGGCTGGCGATCCGCAGCTCCGAGGCATGCCTGCCGTGGATGGAGCAGCATGGCGTGCGCTTTCAGCCCTCGCTGTCGGGCACCCTGTCGCTGGCGCGGACCAACGCGTTTTTCCTCGGCGGCGGCAAAGGGTTGGTGAACGCTTATTACCGCACCGCCGAACGCCTTGGTGTGCGGGTGGCCTACGAGGCCTCGGTGACGCATCTGGAACTGAACGATGACCGCATCGACTTCATCGATTACACGCAGAACGGGGAAACCCACCGGGTCGCGCCGAAATCGGTCGTTGTCGCCTCGGGTGGCTTTCAGGCGGACACCGATTGGCTCGCCCGGGCGTGGGGACCTGCGGCAAAGAACTTCTTGATCCGGGGCACGCCTTACAATCGGGGTGTCGTGCTGGCCGATCTGCTGGATCAGGGCGTCGAGCAGGTGGGCGACCCGACGCAATGTCACGCGGTTGCCATCGACGGCCGCGCGCCGAAATTCGACGGCGGCATCGTCACGCGGCTGGACTGCGTGCCGTTTTCCATCGTGGTCAACAAACAAGCGGAACGCTTCTATGACGAGGGCGAGGATGTCTGGCCCAAACGTTACGCGATCTGGGGGCGGTTGGTCGCCGCGCAGCCGGATCAGGTGGGCTATGTCATCATCGATGCCAAGTCGCTGAACCTGTTCATGCCGTCGGTCTTTCCGCCGATCAAGGCCGACACGTTGGAAGAACTGGCCGAGAAGATGGACCTGCCCGCCGAGGCGCTGGTGCAGACCGTGGCCGAGTTCAACGCCGCCTGCGGCGATACCTCCGGGTTCCACCCGACCGAACTGGACGGCGTGGCCACCACCGGCCTGACCCCGCCCAAGACCAACTGGGCGCGGCCAATCACGGAACCGCCGTTTTACGGCTACTCGCTCCGCACCGGGGTTACCTTCACCTATCTGGGGCTGAAGGTCGACGAGCGGGCGCAATGCGCCATCGGCAACCGCCCTGTCAGCAACCTGTGGGCGGCGGGCGAAACCATGGCCGGGTCGATCCTTGGCCAAGGCTATCTGGCCGGGTTCGGGATGACCATCGGCACCGTTTTCGGACGCATCGCAGGCAAGGAGGCCGCAGCCCATGCAAATGCAAACTGACCTGTTGCAAGAGGCCCGCCGTCAGGCCGAGATCTGCAATGCCTGCCGCTATTGCGAGGGCTATTGCTCCGTTTTCCCGGCGCTTCATGCCGAACGCGCCTTCAGCGACGGCGACCTGACGCAGCTGGCGAACCTCTGTCACAATTGCCGGGGCTGCTATTATGCCTGCCAGTATACCGCGCCGCACGAATTCGATCTGAACCTGCCGCAGGCGCTGGCCAATGTCCGGCAGGACAGTTGGGAGGATCTCGCCTTTCCGCGCGCGGCGGGCAAGGCGTTCCAGAAGAATGGCATGCTGATTGCCGTTGCTACCGTCATCGGCTTTGCCCTGCTGTTCTGGGCGGCACGGATGCTGGGGGCGCAGGGCGCCGAGGGCTTTTACGCGGTCCTGTCGCACAACGCGATGGTGGCGATCTTCCTGCCCGCCTTCCTGTTTCCACTGGTCAGCATCGGGATCAGCCTGCGCCGCTACTGGCAGCGGGTCGACGCGGGGCCGTTCCGGGGTGCGCATCTGGTCAAGGCCATCAAACAGGCCGCCAACATGCGCAACCTCAAGGGCGGGCATGGCGACGGCTGTAATTTCGAGGACGAGGACCGGTTCAGCCACGCCCGCCGGATGGCGCATCAGGCGGTGATGTACGGCTTCTTGCTGTGCTTTGCCTCGACCAGCGTCGCCACGGTGATGCATTACGCGTTGGACATGCCCGCGCCCTATGGCCTGTTTTCCTTGCCGAAACTGCTGGGCCTGTCGGGCGGGCTGCTGCTGGTTCTGGGCTGCGTGGAGATGATCCGGCTCAAGCTTCGGGCCGACCGGGCGCTTGGCGCGCAGGGGGCTTTCGGGGGCGAAGTCGCCTTTGTCGGGCTGCTGGGTTTTGTCGGCCTCAGCGGGCTGGCGCTGTATGGGCTGGGTCAGACGGCAGCCATGCCCCTGTTGCTGGCGGTGCATCTGGGGGCCGTGCTGGCGTTCTTCCTGCTGACACCCTTCACCAAGATGGCGCATGGCTTCTACCGGCTTGCCGCGCTGGTCGTCGACGCCCAAAGGTAAAGGCTGGCGGTGGCCGACCTGTCAGGTTGGCCACGCGCCGGATTCATGAAGGTCCAGGGCGAGCCTTTCGACCTCGGCCAGTACGCGGGTCAGGGCAGGGTCACCCAGCATGCGGCGGTGGTGGCTCAGCCCGACCGTCCGCAGGTAACGCGGTTCCAATGGGACAGAAACGACCTGCCCGCTGACCAACTCCCCCGCAAAGGCGCTTTGCGCGAACACCCCGAAACCGGCCCCCGAACTGACCAGCTTGACCAGTTGGTGGCCGGCGTCGATCTCGTAGAGGATGTTCAGCTTGAGCCCCAAGGCCTCGACCTGCCGTTCGAGGTTCGAGCGCAGAGTGTGCCGGCCAGAAGTGACGATCAGCGGCAGCGTCGGAATGCGGCTGACCGGAAAGGGATCGGGCATGTCCCGCATCTTGTCCGCCGCGCCGATCAGCCTCATTTCCTCTTGCATCAGCGGGCGCGAGACAACGGTTTCCGTGTCGCGGGCGTTGAACGTCACGGCAATGTCCAGTTCCCCGGCCTCGACCCAGTCGGCGAGATAACCCGACATCGACTCGACGATCCGCAGCTTGACCTTTGGAAAGGCAGTGGACAATCGGTGCAGCAGCGGCTGGGTCATCACCACAGAGACAGAGGGCGGCAGCCCGATGGAAACGTCACCGGACGGCTCAAAGCCGATCTGGCACAGTTCGGCCTGAAGATTGCCGAGAATGCCGAACAGCTCGTAGACTCCGGGGAGCAGGTGACGGCCCGCCCGGGTGAGTGTCACGCCGCGCGGCAAACGCTCGAACAGGGGTTGGCCGATATCCGCCTCAAGCCGCCGGATCGACGCCGACAGCGCCGGTTGCGCCACGCCAAGCCGCTCTGCGGCGGCGGTGATTGACCCCTCTTCGGCGACGGTCATGAAGGCCTTCAGCCGGACAAGATCGAACTGGTGAACGAGTTGTGCCATGATCCATATAAACTTTCATATGGCACCAGAGGCAATCCATATGAGATTCTTTTGCCAAGTCAGGCTAAAAAGATCCGGCAGTTTTCTGGGAGGAATACATGAAACATCTGGCATTCATCGCGACCACGGCCGCAAGCGCCCTGTGCGCGGGCGCGGTTCTTGCCGCCGACTACACCATCTCGGTCACGCTCGACACCAGCCCGCAGCACGTGCGCAACGTCTGGCTCAAGGATTTCGCCGAGGCGATCGAGGAAAAGTCCGAGGGCAAGCTGGAGCTTGAGATCTTCGAGGCGGCGGCAAAGTACAAGGACAGCGAGGCGGCGGCGGCTGTGGCGCAGGGGGCCATCGACATGGCGATCCCGCAATACCAGTTGATCTCGCGCTTTGTTCCCGAGGCCGATTTCGAGCAGTTGCCAATGTTCTACGGCCTCGACCGGGACCAGATTTATGCCGTCGTCGATGGCGAGGTCGGTGACGAACTGCATGGCAAGATCGAGGACAAGCTGCGCGTCAAGGTGCTGGGCCGTCCCATCGACCTTGGCTTTGGGACCGTGTTTTCCACCGATGTCGAGTTGAAGACCCCCACCGACCTGACCGGGCTGAAGGTGCGCGTTCCCGGCGGCCCCGCGACGGTTCAGCGCTACGAGAACATGGATGCGGTTCCGGTCCAGATTTCCTGGCCCGACGTGCCGCAGGCGTTGCAGACCGGCACGATCTCGTCGCTCTGGTCGACGCAGGAATCCGTCGCCTCGGCCAAGCTTTGGGATGCGGGCGTGAAATACGCGATGGAGGACCGTCAGGCCATCGTGCAATACGTGCCGCTGATCAACCAGCGTGCTCTGGACAAGCTGCCTGAGGATCTGCGCGCCGTGCTGGTCGACACCTGGGACGAGATGGTCGACGCGCAGCGCGACTTTGCCGCCGAGCGTCAGCAAAAGGCCCGCGAGCTGAATGCCGAGAATGGCATCGTGACGTCCGATCCGAACGCAGAAGCGCTGGCCGCGATGCGGCAAAAACTGATGGCCGTTCAGCCCGCGCTGGTCGAGGAACTGGGGATCGACCCGGCCTTCATCGACCGGATCGCCGCCGTGACCGGCGAGTGACCGGGCGGACCTGACGATGAAGTCCCTCCTTGTCGGGCTGGAGACCGGGGCAACCGGTCTCCTCGCCCTTGCGGCTGCCCTGCTGACGGTCAGCGAATCCGTGTTGCGCTATGTCGCCCCCATGCGACTACCCGACTGGGGCGCCGAAGTCACCGTGTACCTTGTCGGCTGGGCCGTGATGCTCAGTGCCAGTCGCCTGATCCGCGAAAGGATGCATGTCAGCGTCGAGATGCTGGCCGAACGCCTTCCGGAACGCACCCAGACCGCGCTTCGGCTGTTCACCTGCCTGTTCGGTCTGGTGATTGCGGGATGCATCGCCTGGGCCGGTTGGCTGATGGTCGATTTCGCGATCATGCTGGGCGAGCGGTCGGACAGTTCCATCCGCTTTCCGATGTGGGCCTATTACGCCGCCATTCCCGTGGGCTTCGCCCTGTCGGCGGCGACCTATCTGTGGCAGGCGGTCCTGATCGCCACCGGGCGGGAGGCATGACGCGATGCTTCTGACCGTTGTCCTGATCCTGTTTTTCCTGCTGCTGCTGATCGGCGTGCCGATCTACCTCGTGCTGTCCGGCTTGGCCGTGATGGTCTGGTTTGCCGAGGGCGACCCGCTGGTCTCACTGGGGCAGCAATACGCCAACCATCTGAACTCCTATACGCTTGTCGCCGTACCCCTGTTCGTGATTGCCGCGACCTTCATGCAGCGGGGCGGCGTGGCCCGAGCGCTGATCGACATGGCGTCGGCCTGGGTCGGACGGACGCGGGGCGCGCTGGGGATCGTGTGCATCCTCGCCACCGCCCTTTTTGCCGCGATCTCGGGATCGTCCGTTGCCACGGCGCTGGCCATCGGCGCCGTGCTGATCCCGGCGATGAAACAGCGCGGCTACCCGATCACCTTTGCCACCGGCACCATCGGGGCTGGGGGCACGCTGGGCATCCTGATCCCGCCCTCGCTGGCCATGCTGATCTACGGCATCATCGTGGACGAATCCGTGCCGCGCCTGTTCCTGGCCGGTGTGATCCCCGGCCTGATCCAGGCGGGTCTGTTGATGGCCTATGTCCGGTTCTATGCCGTGCGCTACGACCTGCCGGTCGAGGACCCGATGGACCGTCAGCAGTTCATCCGCGCCAACCTGCACGCGCTGCCCGCGCTTCTGGTGCCGATCATCATCCTGGGCGGCATCTACTCGGGCCTCGTGACCATTTCCGAGGCGGCAGGCTTGTCCGCCGTGGTCGCGATGATCGTTTCGTTGACCTTCTACCGCGAGATCCGCCTGCGCGACGTGCTACCCATCCTTGCCGACGGCGTGCGGCAGACGGGTGTCATCATCTTCATCGTGCTGGCCGCGCTGACCTTTGCCCATTGGCTGACCGGTGCGGGCGTGACCCGGGCGCTTGTCGACTTCATCGAACGCATGGACCTGACCGCGCTGCAATTCCTGATCGCAGCCAACATAATCATGTTCATCCTTGGCATGTTCCTCGAGGTGATCTCGGTCATTCTGATCTTCGTGCCGCTGGTCGTGCCGGTTCTGCTGAAGCTGGAGATCGACCCGATCCATTTTGGCGTGATCCTTGTCGTCAACATGGAAATCGCGCTGCTGACGCCGCCGGTGGGGCTCAACCTCTTCGTTCTGAAATCCGTCGCCGACACCGGCATCGACAAGGTGATCCGGGGGGTGACCCCCTACATCGGACTGATGCTCGTGCTGCTGGTCTTCATCACTCTGGTTCCCGCCGTGTCCACCTGGCTGCCAGACCTCGTCTTCGGCGCAAGATAGGAAATCCTCATGCCCATTGCCCAGATCATCGTCGCGCCGCTTGTGGCCCGGACCATCGCGGAAGAGGCCGACCGGCTGTCCGCCGATATGAAGACAGCCCTTGTCAACGGGCTCTCGACCGATCCGCGCCTCGTGCAGGTCACGATCACCGCCGCCCTGTGTCCACCCGAGGGATGCGCAACGCTGTGTCTTGTCCAACACCGCGCCTCCGAGGCGCGCACCGCACAGATCCGCGAGGCGACCGCACGCCACCTGCACGACATCCTGCATGCAGCCACGGGGAACACGGTGCGGGTGCGTCTGATCGCAACCGACCCTGCGCATATCGCCGCCTGTGACAGCCCGGAGGCCCTGTCGTGACCTGTACCGCGATTTCACTGCGTGACATCCGTTCCTTCCATGTCGGCGGTGCGACGGTCGAACTGACCGGCCAACCCCGGCAGGACGTTCGGGTGTCCCCCGACGCGGCCCCGCGCACCGTGGACCTGAACGGCCACTACGTCAGCGGGCAGCTTTATGCCCAGCATTTCATGCTGGACCAGCCCCGTAGCGACCTGCCGATCCTGTTCTGGCATGGCGGCGCGATGACCGGTGTGACCTGGGAAACCACCCCCGACGACCGGCCCGGCTGGTCGCAGGTCTTTCTGCGCCATGGCCATGATGTCGTCGTGTCAGACGCGGTCGAACGTGGACGTGCCTCGTGGTCGCCCTATCCGCAGATCTACGACAGCCCACCGCTGTTCCGGACGGCCGAAGATGCCTGGTACCTGTTCCGCATGGGCGCGGCGGAGGATTTTGCCCAGCGTCGCCCCTTTGGCGGGCAACGCTTCCCGATCGCGCGGTTCGATCAGTTGTGCGCGCAGTTCGTGCCACGTTGGACCACGAACGCTCGGGCCACTATTGCCGCCTACATGAAACTGGTTGGACGGTTCGACAGGGTCATCATCGTTGCCCATTCGCAGGGTGGCTGGTTTGCACAGTCCCTTGCGGCGCGCCTGCCAGACCAAATCGCTGCGGTTATCCTGCTGGAACCCGCGGGCGCACCAAACCTGACCCCGAACGAACAGGCCTTGGCGGCTCAGGTTCCCCACCTTTATGTCTGGGGGGACAATTGCGACAGCCACAAGGCCTGGGCCCCGTACAAGGCAGACGCGACGGCCCATTCCGAAAGGCTTCGCTCCTTTGGCGGCAGCGTCGAGACGCTTGATCTGCCAAGACAAGGGATTTTCGGCAATTCGCACATGCCCATGATGGACGACAATTCAGATGAGATCGCGTCCCTGGTCGTGGCTTGGTTGGCACGTCAACGGATTGCGAATAAAGACCGCGCTCGCATCTGAAGCAGGCAAGCGGCCATGACCGCCCTGCGGCGCTTCTGCCCGAAGCGCCAGGGGACGAAATTCACCAGCAAGGCGATCCGGAAATGTGCCCTTTGCTCGGTTCCGATGGAACCATCGTGACATGCGATGGCATCCACCAATACCGGTTTTGAAACGCAGACCAGGCGCAATGGCGGTCTTTCCCGGCTCTGTCACGTTTGGACCACGAGGAGAATGATCAGACGATCAACCAGCCTGCGCCACCTGAACAACCGTCTGCGTGGACCTCCTGCGTGGGAAAACCCGAGCCGTTTCACTGTATTCCCGCTCGATCTGAGCACGGGAAACCTGTGACTTGACCACATCGGGGAACAGGGCGCGCGGCTCCTTCAGTGGTCCGGGCGAACCGGCAGCCCTTACCGACCCGTTTCCACACAGGCTCGGCCCATACCGGACGCTTGCCGCAATGCCCACGGTTGCATCGCGGCGTCCCGGACCAGTCGTTCACACCATCCACCGTTGAACCCGAACGGACTGCGACTGTTGTTGCTCTCTTTGGGCGCAGCAACGCGCGCTGCCACGTTTACTTGATTATCATGCTTCGCCGGGGTCTGCATTGCTCAAGGCGCGGCCTTCGCCGCAATGCGTCATCTCAATTCGGCTGCGTGAGCGCGCCCGACAACGGCGCGTCGTCGAGCGGCCTGATCGAACGAGGGACTTCTACGTATTTGCTGCGCCTTGGGCCGCATTCGAGACGTCAGCCCACTTTTCCCAGGTCCCGATCCGGCTATGGTAATGCAGCTTGACCATCGGCAAGAGCCAGTTTCCGAGGATGAGACGCAACGGAGGCTCCTCGGCGTCGACATCCTTGAGGATCGCGGGCACGGTAGCCTCCGGGTCGCCGATGATCGCGCCGTTGAACCGGCCGCCCATTGCCCGGCAGGCGATTTGCCAGGCAAATCTGCCGAGAGGGGAGATCACCGAGATCACCGGGAGCCACATCGGCGATGCCCCGGTGCTGCCCGATCTGCTCAGCCAGATACCAACGGACGAAGCGATCGGCAGCGTCACCGCGGACGACGCCCACGATACCCGAAAGTGTCACGACGCGATCGCCGATCGCGGTGCCCAGGCAGTCATCCCACCGCACAAGAATGCCAAGCCGTGGAAGACCGTCACCGCCGGCGCGGTCGCACGAAACGAGGCACTGCGGGCATCGAAATACCTCGGCCGGGCGCTCTGGCGACCCCTCTCGGGCCATCGCGTTGCGATGCCCTGCCGGGCAGTGGATGGAGCGGATACCACCACTGAAGCCGCGTCGAGACAAAGATGCACTGTGTGAATCTGCTGGGCCAGCGGCTCATGGCGCGAGACTTTGATCGCCAGGTCGCCGAGCTTCAGGTCCGTATCGCCGTGCTGAACGGCGACACCTCGCTCGGCATACCTGTCACAGAGGCCGTGGGACAGGTCTGTCCGGGGAAAGGGAAACCTCGGTCATTTGCCAATTTGTGCATTAGAGCCAGCTTTGTTTCTCAAACATCCAACTCCTCCACGAACCGCGCGTTCTCTTGAATATACTGGAAGCGCAGTTCCGGTTTCTTGCCCATCAGGCGCTCGACCAAGTCGCCGGTTTCGCCCGGTTCGTCCTCGTCGATGGTGACGCGGATCAGGGTGCGGGTGGCCGGGTCCATGGTGGTTTCCTTCAGGTCCTTGGCGTCCATTTCGCCCAGGCCCTTGAAGCGTTGCACGTCGATTTTTCCCTTGCCGCCCAGACCCTTGGCCAGTGCCTTCTCCTTTGCCGCGTCGTCCGCGACGTACAGGCGTTTCGGGCCTTGCGTCAGGCGGTAGAGCGGCGGGCAGGCGAGGTAGAGGTGGCCCTGGTCGATGAGCGGGCGCATTTGGGTGAAGAAGAATGTCATCAAAAGCGAGGCGATATGCGCGCCGTCGACGTCCGCGTCGGTCATGATGATAACCTTTTCGTAACGCAGGTCGTCGATGTTGAACTTGGTGCCGAGAGAGACGCCTAGCGCTTCGCAGAGGTCGCGGATTTCGGCATTGGACGAAAGTTTGTTGGAGGCCGCGCCGAGCACGTTCAGGATTTTACCTTTGAGGGGCAACAGGGCCTGCGTCTCGCGGAAGCGCGCGCCCTTGGCGGAGCCGCCCGCCGAGTCGCCCTCCACGATGAACAGTTCCGTGCCTTCGCGGGACTTGGCCGTGCAGTCCGTCAGCTTGCCGGGCAGGCGGAGTTTCTTGGTTGCCGATTTACGGGCCGTTTCCTTTTCCTGACGGCGGCGAAGACGTTCCTCGGCCCGCAGGACGAGGAAGTCGAGAATCGCACCGGCGGATTTCGTGTCGGAGGCGAGCCAGTTGTCGAAGTGGTCGCGGACGGCGTTTTCGACAAGGCGCTGGGCCTCGACCGTGGCGAGACGGTCCTTGGTCTGGCCGACGAATTCCGGTTCGCGGATGAAGCAGGACACAAGGGCGCAGCCGCCGGTGAGCAGGTCGTCGCGGGAGATCTGCGCGGCTTTCTTGTTGTTCACCAGTTCGCCGTAGGCGCGGACGCCTTTGAGGATCGCGGCCCAGAAGCCCGCCTCGTGGGTGCCGCCCTCGGGGGTGGGGACGGTGTTACAGTAGGACTGGATGAACCCGTCGCGGGAGGGCGTCCAGTTGATGGCCCATTCGACTTTGCCCGGGACCTGGAAGCGTTCCTTGAAATCGACCACGCCGGAGAAGGGCGCGTCGGCATAGGTGCTTGATTTGCCCAGTGTTTCCGTGAGGTAGTCGGCAAGGCCGCCGGGGAAGTGGAAGGTGGCCTCGGTGGGGGTTTCGCCGTCGTCGATCTCGGACTTCCAGCGGATTTCGACGCCGGAGAAGAGGTAGGCCTTGGACCGCACCATCTTGAACAGGCGGGCGGGCTTGAAACGGTGGTGGCCGAAGATTTCCTCGTCGGCGTGGAAAGTCACGGCGGTGCCGCGGCGGTTTGGGGCCTGGCCGACCTTTTCGACACCGCCCAAGGGGATGCCGCGCGAGAAACGCTGTTCGAAAAGCTCTTTGTTTTTGGCGACTTGCACGACCATGGAGTCGGAGAGCGCGTTGACCACCGAGGCGCCGACGCCGTGGAGGCCGCCGGAGGTTTCGTAGGCGTCGCCCGAGAACTTGCCGCCGGCGTGGAGGGTGCAGAGGATGACTTCCAGCGCGCTTTTGCCGGGGAACTTGGGGTGGGGGTCAATGGGGATGCCGCGGCCATTGTCGCGGATCTCGACGGCGTAGTCGGAATGCAGCGTGATCTCGATCCGGTTGGCGTGGCCCGCGACGGCCTCGTCCATGGAGTTGTCGAGGATTTCGGCCACCATGTGGTGGAGCGCGCGTTCGTCGGTACCACCTATGTACATGCCCGGGCGTTTGCGAACGGGTTCGAGACCTTCGAGCACCTCGATGGAGGAGGCGTCGTAGGTGCTTTCCTTGACGGAATTCAGAAGATCGTCAGCCATGCTCGTGCCCGTTTTGTTCTGTGGATTGGCGGCCATTATGGCATGGCAGGCGGGGGCGTGCCAGTCGCTTTGGGTCGTGCCGCAGCGCAGCATTTCCGCAAAAACATGGGATGCAGAAAGCATGCAGAAACCATGCGGAAACCATGTGTATCGCATGCGCAGCAATTTTTGTTTGCGTGTGCGGCATTTGCGGGGTGTGGGGCCCCGGGTGAAGGCTTTGGGTCGGGCGCGGGACAAGGGTGGTATGCCCACCGGGGCAGAGCCGACGCGCTAATTCTTTATCGAATTGCAGTAGGGGTGAGTAATTTGGAGGTTTTCATAGTTTCCTTTTCCTCCACTGGCCTTCCCTATGATGTGATCATAAGATCCAGCTTTGTCCATGTCTATATACCCTTTGCAGAGTGGGCATTTTAGCGCTCCTTTAATACTTTCGTTCAAGAAGACTGCGGATTTGGTCCCATCCGAGAAATTTTCACCTATTTCCTTTACGTCGGCTGCAATGATCTTTCCTTTTAGCCCTAGAGTGTCCAAAAGTTGTTGCTGGTCGAATTTTTCCAGTGCCAAGTCTCCGGATACCAGCTTCTCTAGTGCATCAGTCCAGCGCTTGACTCTGTGTCCGCTGTGAATTGCCTGATTGGCTTGGTTCAAAAGGGGCTTATTTTCAAGGAATATTTCTTCGATAAGACTCCTGCGTTGCGTAAATTTTTCAAAAAAGGTGGAATTGTTGTTTCTAATCGCATTGCTGAAGGCTTTGATGAACGCAAGAAATATTGTGTCAACATGCTTGCCGTGTTCGTTGTAGAAATAAACGGCGGGGTGTAGTCCTAAGCTCGATGGATGAGTGCCCGTAATCCTCTTGGTGGTTTGAATTGCATTCAGTAGCGTCTTCGTCGTATTTTTTCCGTCAGGATCGTCGATGAGTAAAGGGCCATCCTTTACTGATGTCTCATTGGCTTCGAAAAAAGCCATCATAAGCTCATAAGCAGGAAGGGGTGAGACGCGTCCTGCATGAGGGAGGTTTAGAGTCTTTATTGGGTGCTCCAACTCCGGAGAAAAAAGTAGGGAGTGGAGTTCTGCTGATAGCTCTTCTATTTTTTCTTTTTGGTCACCGGGGAAACTTGACCAGTACTTGTGGCCCGTGCCGGAGCGAACTACCGAGCGCGTTGCAATCGCTAGCGGTGTTTTGCGATTTTTCAGTAATTTCTCTTCGATCTTGTGCAGTGGGGTGCCTTGAGAATTTATCTTAAAAAATGATGTTTCCGCTTTTTGTGGTGTTCCCTCAACCCACTGAAGTGCGAGTGAGCGAATTTTGGCATTGTCAGCCCTAATTCTAAGTACATCGTCTTCGATCAAAGAGGGGTTCATAATTGCGGCATGGAGTTGATTGTAGCTACCCACCTCCTGTTGTATTTTTTTCCTTACGGTTTCGGCTACTTTTATTTGCTCATTGGATATCTTGTTGTTGTAGAATTTTTTGGATAAAACGCCGTCGCCGTAATCGTCACGAATCCAAGCCATTAAGGCGCTAGCGCGGTGAGCGCCGTCAATCACGAAAACTCGACCTGGTGACCTCCATAGGATGAGGGAAGGAATTAATTCATTGTCTAAGTAGCTCTTTAGAAAGGTCAGTAATTGATCTGGCGTCCACTGATTGGTTTCTCTTTGGAAATCTGGTTTTCGCAAGCTGGGAACAAGAAATGAGTCCTGAGTGAGTTGACTTAGTGGGAGGCTGCTAATTTTTTCGGCGCTACCGGTTTCGGTATCTATTTCGCATAGATCGGCGCGTGGTATCATTGCATCTAGATTCACGGTGCGTGCCATGTCGTACTCAATCCTTTTTAAGATTTTCTGTCGTTGATGCGATTTTAGAAGTGGACGCGCCAAATCCGATCCCCCCAACCTCCCGCCACCCATCCCCCACCTCAGGGAACCACGCGTCGGCCCCTTCGACCTCCGTATCCACATGGGTGAGCAACAGGCGGTCCGCCAAGGGCAGCATGGCCTCGTAAATCCCCTGTCCGCCGATGCCGTAGATGCGGAAGTAGCCCTGTGCGCGGGCGAGGGTGATGGCGTCCTGGACCGAGGGGACGACGTGGTCGTGCAGGGTGTTGTCGCGGGAGACGACGATGTTGAGGCGGTCCTTGAGCGGTTTGAAGGGGAGGGAGGCCCAGGTCTTGCGGCCCATGATGATGGCGCCGCCGAGGGTTTCGCGTTTGAAGAGCGCGAGGTCCTCGGGGATGTGCCAGGGGATGCCGCCGTCCTTGCCTATGGCGCGGTTGCGGTCGTGGGCGGCGATCAGGGTAATCATTTGTTCAGACCTGTGTGTTCATGATGTGTTCGCGGCCGGGTCAGGGCGTCGGGTCGGGCCGGGGCGTCAGACGGCCACGGGGGCCTTGATCGCGGGCGCGGGGTCGTAGTTGTCGAAGGCGAAGTCTTCATAACGGAAGTCGAAGAGGGACGGAACGTTGCGCGTCAGGCGCAGGGTCGGCAGGGGGCGCGGGGCGCGGGCGAGCTGCGTGGCCACCTGCTCCATGTGGTTGGAATAGATATGGGCGTCGCCCATGGTGTGGATGAAGTCTCCGGGTTCATAGCCGGTGACATGGGCGAGCATGTGCTGAAGGAGGGCGTAGGACGCGATGTTGAAGGGCACGCCGAGGAAGAGGTCGGCGGAGCGCTGGTAGAGTTGCAGGTGCAGTTTGCCCCCCGCGATGCGGACCTGCCAGAGCGTGTGGCAGGGCGGCAGTGCCATGTCGGGCACGTCGGCGGGATTCCAGGCGGAGACGATCATGCGGCGGGAATCGGGCGCGGTGCGGATCAGGTCGAGGAGGCTGCGGATCTGGTCGATCTCGCCGCCGCGCTTGTCGGGCCAGTGGCGCCACTGGTGGCCGTAGACCGGGCCGAGGTCGCCGTTCCCGTCGGCCCATTCGTCCCAGATGGAGACTCCGTTGTCCTTCAGGTAGCGGATGTTGGTATCGCCGGAGAGGAACCACAGGAGCTCGTGGATGATGGAGCGCAGGTGCAGTTTCTTGGTGGTGACGAGCGGGAAGCCGTCGGCCAGGGGATAGCGGTATTGCAGGCCGAAGTAGCTGCGCGTGCCGGTGCCGGTGCGGTCGGTGGTGTCGGTGCCGTGGTCGAGCACGGTGCGGAGCGCGTCGAGGTATTGCTGCATGGGGTTCCCCTAGTGGCCGCTGCGGGTATTGCCGCAAGATATGGGAAGGGGCGGGGGGAGTCGAGCGGCGAAGGCGGCAAGAGTGGGGCGAATATGCCTCACATCGGGCAGACAAGGTATGGCCAGAATTGACTTTTCCACAGGGGGTGCGCAGGCTGACCGCAAAATAAAAGGCAAGACCTGAGGCAGTCAGTATGAATCGTTTTATCGCAGCGCTCGCGCTGGCGAGTATCCTTTCGTCATGCGGCGATGGAAATCCGACGTCGGAAGGCGGTACGAGCACTGTCTCTTCGTGCACCAGCGTGTTGGTTTCTGGCACGGCGGATTGCAGTACTTCGAGTTCCGGGACGTCCGGAGGGAGCACCGCGACCCCGGCTCCGACGACGCCGGAGGACCCGGATGTCTACGCCACCGAGATGGCGGACAACCTGACCGTTGACGGCATGAAATACGACAAGACCACTGGCAAGGTCGTGTTCGACAACGTGGCCTTTGACGGTCCGGACAACACCTACATCCTGAACGCGGCGAAGACGGCGGAATTCCAGAAGGGCGGATCGACCTTCGGCATCTACGAGAACGAAGTCGGGGCGGACCCGAACACCCAGTTTTTCGCGGTGTTCCGCCGGTCGCCGGACGAGTACAGCCAAGTCGGTGCGCTGGGGACGAACCGCTATGCGACCTTCGGGTTTGGCGGTGCGGCGGCGCAGCGTCTGAACGGCGACGGATCGCTGCCGAATGCGGCGGAGCAGTTCGTGTTCCTCGGGGAATATGCGGCGGTGCGCACGATTCTGGCGGACGACGGGTCGCGCCCGGAGATCCAGTACGTGTCCGGGACGACGAAGATCCAGGTCGACATCGAGGACTTCAACACCGTGGGGGCCGTCGAGGGGGTTATCGTCGACCGCAAGTTCTTTGACGCGAACGGGGTGCAGATCTTCCAGTCGCGCTTTACCGACGGCAGCGGGAACACCTACGATCAGGATTACATCGCGCTGAAGACGGCGCAGATCAACTACGACAACTGGACGATCACCTCGTCGGACGCGACCCTGACGATGTATAACGCGTTGGATTCAGGCGCGGATATCGTGACAGACCCGGTGACGGGGGAGAAGACGACGTCCGACCGGATCTCGGATTCCGAGACCGCCTCGGGGACCTGGGAGGGGCTGTTCACCGGGCCGGATGGCCAGGAGGTCACCGGGATCGTCTTTGTTGAAGGCACCGGGCCGGTGGGGATCGATACGATCAACGGCACACGGACGATCCTGACGCAGGGGCAGATTCGCGAGGTCGGCGTGTTCCAGGCGCAAGAAGACCCGACCCAGCGGAAATGAAGAGTCTTTCCACGGGTCTGAGGGCGGTCGGTCTGTGCCTTGTCATGGGGGCGGCGTGTCTTGGCGGAAGCCTGCGCCCCGCGGCGGCAGAGCAGTTGCGGCTCAGCCCGGATCAGGCGCGGGAGGCGGCGGCGGCCGCCCTGGTGGCGGGACAGCCGCGCGATGCGCTGACCTTTGCCAAGGGTGTGCTGTTGGCGCAGCCCGATGACACGGTGGCCTTGTTCATCAAGGCCCGGGCGTTGCGCGAACTGGGGGAGGCCGATGGAGCGCTGGAGGCGGCGCAGGCGGCCTGGTCCAGGGCTGTTACGCCGCGCGAGCGGTATTTCTCGGCCATGATGGTTGCCCAGATGCGCAGCTATGCCGGGCACAACGGCATGGCCCAGCTGTGGTTGCGGCGCGCGGCGCAGATCGCGCCGGACGACGCGCTGAAGGCCGTGGCCGTGTCGGACTTCCGGCACGTGCGGCGGATCACGCCGTGGCGGCTGGCCTTCGACCTGTTCGTGACGCCTTCGGACAACCTCAACAATGCGACGACCGAAGCGCAGGAAGTGCCCGGCGGCCTGGTGATCACGACACCGCCGTTGAAGGGCGTGCGCAGTGGCGCGGGGGTCACGTTCCGCTACACCAAGCCACTGGCGCAACGGTCGCGACTGCAGTTCGCGGGCTTCGGGCAGGGCTCTGTGGTGACGCTGAGCGAGGAAGCGCAGGCGATTCCCGGCGCGGATGCGGCCGATCTGAGCACGCGGATGCTGGGCGGTTCGCTGACATGGGAGACGATTTCCCAATCGCGGACGCGGCTGGGGTCAGCGGGGTTGAGCTTTAGCCGCCACTGGCAGGGCGGAGACCCGCTGGCCGATATCGCGCGGCTGGATCTGTCGGTGCAGCAGGCGTTGTCGCAGGATTGGATCGGACGGGCGCGTCTGGGTCTGATCGACACGGCGCGCCACGATTCCAGCCTTGGCGATTCGCAGCGCCGCGAGCTGAGCCTTGCCCTGGTGCGGCGCATGGAGCAGGGCGCGCTGACGCTGGACGTGCTGGCGGGCGAGACGCTGTCGGCGGCCTATAATGTCGGGCGGCAGGATGCGACGGTGGGGCTGAGATACAGCCTGTCGAAGCCGGTGCTGGGCATGATGCCGACCGTCTCGGTGGCCTATGGAGCCTATGATTACGACGCGCCTTGGATTGCCCTGCCGAACGGGCCGGTGCGCGAAGACCGGACGCGGACGGTGGGGGTCGAGGTGCTGCTGCCGGAAATGGGGGCCTATGGGTTTGCGCCGGAAATCGGGCTTTCCTTCACCGACCGAAGCTCCAATTATAACCTCTATGACAGCCGCACGACCGACCTGCGGCTGGGACTGAAATCGGTGTTCTGAGGGCGGACGAATTTTCTGCGAAAATTCGGGCGGCTCCCGGGACGCGAAGGGGAGGCTGCCGCAATGGGCATCAAGTATCTGCACACCATGGTCCGCGTGAAGGACCTGGAAAAATCCATCGCATTCTACAAACTTCTGGGGCTGGTGGAGCGCCGTCGCCGCGAGAGCGAGCAGGGCCGGTTCACGCTGGTTTTCCTGTGCCCGCCGGACATGGCGGATGGCCATGCCGATGTGGAACTGACCTACAATTGGGATGGTGACGAGGGGTTGCCGTCGGATTCGCGGCATTTCGGGCATCTGGCCTATACCGTGCCGAATATCTACGAGGCCTGTCAGACCCTGATGGACGCGGGCGTCACGATCAACCGACCGCCGCGCGACGGGAACATGGCCTTTGTGCGCTCGCCCGACAACGTGTCGATCGAGCTGTTGCAGGAAGGCGAGGCGCTGGCGCCGCAGGAGCCTTGGGCCAGCATGGAGAACACCGGACATTGGTGAGGCTTTTCGCCCTTCTGTTGGCGATGAGTTTGCCGGGGGCGGCGTCGGCCTGTCGGCTGGCGCTGGCCTTGGCGCTGGACGTGTCGTCTTCGGTGGACGAGCGTGAGTATGCCTTGCAGCGCGACGGGCTGGCGGCGGCGCTGATGTCCGAGGACGTGGTGACGGCGATCACCCGCGACGGGCCGATCGCGCTGGCGATCTATGAATGGAGCGGGCGGCGGCAGTCGGTGCTGGTGCAGGACTGGGTCCTGCTGGGCTCGGTCGCTGATATTTCCGCCGTGTCGCAGCGGTTGCTGGGGACGCAGCGGTCGTTCCGACGGTTTCCCACGGCGCTGGGCTATGCGCTGGGGTTCGGGGCTTCGCTGTTGCAGCGCGCGCCGGTTTGTGAGCGCAAGGTCATCGACGTTTCGGGCGACGGGGTGACGAATGACGGCTTCGGTCCGTTCCATGCCTACAAGCATTTTCCCTTCGAGGGTGTGACGGTCAACGGGCTCGCGGTGCTGGGGGCGGATCCGGCGGTGGTGGAGCATTTCGAGTTCGAGGTGCTGCATGGGCCAGGGGCGTTTCTTGAGGCCGCCGAGGGCTACGAGGGCTATCGGCGGGCGATGGAGCGCAAGCTGTTCCGTGAAATCAGTGACCGGGTGGTGGGGGCCTTGCCGGGGTCGGAGGTGCCCGGGTGAAGGTCGTGCTGGCGGGGGTCCTGAGCCTGTGGGGCGCGGTGGCGGCGGCGGAGTGCCGGCAGGCGTTGGCGCTGGGGCTGGATGTGTCTGGATCGGTCGATGCGCATGAGTATCGGTTGCAGATGGACGGGCTGGCGGCGGCGCTGATGGACCCGGAGGTACAGCGGGCGCTGTTCGAGATGCCCGAGGCGCCGGTGTCCCTGACGGTCTACGAATGGTCGGGGCCGGAGAGCCAGCGGGTCGTTGTGCACTGGGTGGTGATTGACGGCTTGCCTGCCTTGCAGGGTGTGGCGGGGCAGTTGCGCGGGGTGCAGCGGGTCGAGGGCGCGTCGTCGACGGCGCTTGGTGCGGCGAAGGCGTTTGGCGCGGGCTTGCTGGCGCAGAAGGCCGGGTGCTGGCGGCGGGTGCTGGATGTGTCGGGCGACGGGACGTCGAACACCGGGGACCGCCCGCGCGAGGTGCGCCCGGCGGGGATCACGATCAACGGGCTGGTGATCGGCGGCGGCGATCTGGACACGCTGGCCGCGCTGGAACGGTACTACCGCGCCTACGTGGTGCAGGGGCCGGATGCCTTTGTCGAGAGTGCCGAAGGGTTCGACAGCTTCGAGGCGGCCATGGTGCGCAAGCTGAAACGGGAATTGCAGGTCTTGGTGGTGTCGGAACGGTGACGGGCTTCGAACGGTCGGTTCGGCGGTCTGTTCCAGGGGGAGACTGGCCTTGTCTGGCTGGGCTGTGCCCGGTCTCGTGAGGAATGCCTTGGGGAATTGAACGTATTCGGAGCCCCGGAAATACACGCCGGGATCGCGATCGCAGGGTGGGGTGAGCCCGGCCGTTCTGGCCTGTGCGCAACCAAAGGCGCGAAGCTCAGTAGATGTAACGAATCTGGTCCGTCCAGTAGCGTTCGACGCGCTTGAGCGCGACGCTGATGTCGTCCATGCCCTCGATGGACAGGACAGCCTTTGATTGCAGGCCCTCGGCGTGGCGGGCGAACAGGTCCGACACGATGTTGCGGATCTCGCGGCCGCGCTGGGTCAGGCGCACGCGCACCGACCGGCGGTCGATCTCGCAGCGCTGGTGGTGCATGTAGCCCATCTCGACCAGTTTCTTGAGGTTGTAGGAGACGTTCGAGCCTTGGTAGTAGCCGCGCGTCTTCAGTTCACCTGCCGTGACCTCGTTTTCGCCGATGTTGAACAGCAGCAGTGCCTGCACCGCGTTCACGTCGATGATTCCGAGGCGTTCGAACTCGTCCTTGATGACGTCGAGCAGGAGGCGGTGGAGTCGTTCCACCAGGCTCAGCGCGTCAAGGTAGCTCGCCATGAAGCCCTGTTCGGGGCCCTTGTCCATGGACGAATGTATGCTCATGTTGATGTCTCCGCCTGTTATGATTGATGGCAGCTTTCGGGCAAAAAACCAAATATCGCGTTAAACCGCGCCGAAACCTGCGAAAATTGACGGGATTTTGCCTGCTTGGTTAATGCAGCGTACGGTGGTGCTACCTGCGCGCGACGCGGCGGGGGTCAGGAATACCGGAATACCTGCCCTGTTGCGCCTATGGCGGGCGCGTGTCAGGCTCCTTGCATCCGGGCGTTGTATTTTTGCCCGGACATACATTTTAAGCAAAGGAGTTTTGCCATGGCACGACGTATGGGATCGTGGTGGATCAAGGACGGTTTGGATGGCCGCCGCAAGGAGGCCCAGGGCTTTGCCGATTACTGGGATATGGTCAGCGGCTTTGACTGGACGCAGGATCATGGTGACGCGAACGTCCTGGAGAAGGACTTTGTCGTCACGGCCAATTACAACGAGAAGACCGAGCAGGTGGATTACCTGATGATGTCGTCCCACGGGAGCCCCAACGGGTTCTCGGTCTGGGACGGGTCGGTGAGCACTTCGGACAGCATCGACTTCGGCTCGGGCGATCTGGAGATGTGGGCGAGTCATGCCTGCCAGGTGCTGAAACACGAGAGCGGAAATTCGGTGGCGCGCTGGATCCCGGCGTTCGAACGGCTGCACTACATGTGCGGGTTCCACACCAACTCTTATTCCGGCGGCGGGCGCGATGCGCGGGGCGAGCAGTTCGCCTGGCATTCGGGCGTCGGGCATTACGTGGTGTTCGGTCTGCTGACGCACCATCCGATCCGCACCGCCTGGAAGAAGGCGAATACCATCGTCGAAGGCTCGGACGTGCGCTGGGCATACCTGCGCGCCACGGGCAGCAATTCGAACACCTACAACGAAAAGATCACCCCGAACGAACCGACCGATCCGACCCAGAACCGCACGTTCTGGACGGCGAACGGTCAGTGCTGAACGGCAAACGGAGGATATGACATGACCTTGACGATGGATCAGATCAAGTTCGACACGCGCATTCCCGACATGCCGGGGCGCGTTCCGGTGGTGCGGGTCAAGACCCCCTGCCTGCACGAGCGCGAGGGCAACCTGAAGCGCCTGAGCGACCGTATGCAGCTGGGCGAGGTGACCCGCGTGGACACGCGCTATGGCGTGACGCTGGCGTCGAAGCGTGGCGAGGTGGAATTCTTTGCGGATTCCGGCGGGATGTGGACGGCGGATGTTGCCGCGCTGGAGGCCGGCGAGAACGAGATGCGCAAGTGGGATGGGCTGGAGCGCGTTCGCGATGGTTCGGGCAACCCGGTGTTCACGCTGGGCCGCGATCAGGCGGCCAAGGCGCAGGAGATCGCCCGCGAGATGGTCGAGATCGGCGGCTTTGACATGACTCACGCGGGCAAGCCGCAGCTGTCGATGGTGCAGGTGGCGGAGTTCTCGGAGAAGGGCGAAACCCTGCAGGAAGGCGCGGGCGAGGCGACGATCAGCTTTGGCTACGCTCTGGAAGGCCTGCCGGTGCTGGGCGCGGGCGCGAAGGCGCAGGTGGACCTGTTGCCCGGCGCGCGGGGAGATATGACCGTGGCCACGGCGTTCCACGTCTGGCGTGCGCCGGAGGGCAGCATTGTCATGGACCTTGGCAGTTCCGAAGCCATTCTGGACGCTGGTCTGCTGCGCGACCCCGAACTGGAGGCCGCGGTGGCGAAGGAGGGCCGGATCACCATTCAGGAGATGGAATTCGGCCTGATGTCGCTGTCGGCGGTGCACAAGCAGGGCGTGCTGTTCCCGATCCTGCGGGTGGCGGGCCGCGTCGATCTGCCGAAGGAGGAGCATTTCTTCTTTGGCAGCTACCTGCCTGCGGCGACGCCGGAAGCCTATGCCAAGATCGGTGTCGGCGGCGACTATCTTGGCCGCACGACGTGACACCCGGGGCGGCGCTGTTTTGGGCAGCGCCGCCTTTTCACATGGGTCAAATCCATGCGAAATTTGCAATTTGTGGATAAGTCGCGTATAGATACGGGCTTGATGCAGGATTGAGCAGGCAACGCATTGATCGGGAGATTCAAGGACCTCTGGGGCGACTACGTCGAACCCATCTACCGGCGACCGGAACGGTTGCAGTTCGCCGCGCTGTGTTATCGCGGCGAAGGGGAGGACCTGCGCGTGTTGCTTATCACCAGCCGCGACACGGGGCGCTGGGTGCTGCCGAAGGGCTGGCCGATGCGCGGGCGCGACGGTGCGGGCACGGCGCTGCGCGAGGCCTGGGAAGAGGCGGGTGTGCGCAAGGCCGTGGCGGACACGCTGCCCTTGGGCGATTTCGTCTATGACAAGGGGCTGAAGGGCGACTGGTGCATCCCGGTGCGTTGCATCGTCTACAGCGCGCGGGTCACGCGGCTGGAGGACGATTTCCCCGAGATGTCCGAGCGGCGCCGGGTATGGGTGACCCCCGCCGAGGCGGCCAGCATGGTGAACGAGCCGGGCTTGCAGGGGCTTCTGCGCCAGTTCGCGTCACGAAACTGTCGTATACCTGTTACAAAACGTTGATTTTCAGTCCTTGGGCGACTAGGGCGGGGCCGACCTGAACGGGAGGCCCTGAACCATGGCGGATCATTCCAGAGACGCGAACCACCTCGAAACGCTGGACCGCGACCTGAAACGCCTGAGCACGCTGGAGCAGGCGACGGCCTATGTCGCCAAGCCGGTTGCGGGGAAGGGCATCGCCGCCGTCTTCATGATCGGTGCGGCGCTGCTGGCGGCGCTGATGTTCGGCGGCACCGGCAGCATGATGACCATCGTCATCGCAGCGGTCTTTGGCGCCTACATGGCGCTGAACATCGGCGCCAACGACGTGGCCAACAACATGGGCCCGGCGGTGGGCGCGAACGCGCTCAGCATGGGCGGGGCCATCGTCATCGCGGCCGTCTTTGAAAGCGCGGGTGCGCTGATCGCGGGCGGCGACGTGGTGTCGACCATCGCCAAGGGCATCGTGGCCCCCACGGCGATGGAATCGGTGGACGAGTTCATCTGGGCGATGATGGCGGCGCTGCTGTCCTCGGCGCTGTGGGTCAACCTGGCGACCTGGATCGGCGCGCCGGTGTCGACGACGCATTCGGTGGTCGGCGGCGTGGTCGGCGCGGGCATCGCGGCGGCGGGGTTCGGCGCGGTGGAATGGGGCCAGATGGGCGCGATTGCCGCCAGCTGGGTGATCTCGCCCATGCTGGGTGGTCTGATCGCGGCAGGCTTCCTGTGGTTCATCAAGGCGCGCATCGTCTACCAGGAAGACAAGATCGCGGCGGCGCGCAAGTGGGTGCCGGTGCTGGTGGGGATCATGGCGGGAGCCTTCGCGGCCTACCTGGCGATGAAGGGCCTCAAGCATCTGGTGAAGATCACCCTTCCCATGGCGCTGATTATCGGCGCGGTGCTGGGTGTGGTGACATGGATCGTGATGATCCCGGTCATCAAGCGCCAGTCCGAGGGGCTGGAGAACCGCAACAAGTCGCTGAAGGTGCTGTTCGGCATCCCGCTGATCGTCTCGGCGGCGCTGCTGAGCTTTGCCCATGGCGCGAATGACGTGGCCAATGCGGTCGGCCCGCTGGCGGCGATCGTGGATGCGGCGCAGTCGGGGGACTTTACCTCGGCCTTTGCGATCCCCTTCTGGGTGATGGTGATCGGCGCCATGGGGATATCCTTCGGGTTGTTCTTGTTCGGACCCAAGCTGATCCGGCTGGTGGGTTCCGAGATCACCAAGCTGAACCCGATGCGCGCCTATTGCGTGGCGCTGTCGGCGGCGATCACGGTGATCGTTGCAAGCTGGCTGGGGCTGCCGGTGTCCTCGACCCATATCGCCGTGGGCGCGGTGTTCGGGGTGGGCTTCTTCCGCGAGTGGGATTTCGAGCGCCGTTTGAAGGCCGCGCGTCAGGCGGTGCCCGAGCGCCCGTCGCTGCCGCGCGAGGAGCGTCAGCGCCGCAAGCTGGTGCGCCGGTCACACTTCATGACCATCGCGGCGGCATGGGTCATCACGGTCCCGGCGGCGGCGGTGCTGTCGGCGGTGGTGTTCTGGGGCATCCGGGCCATGGTGGGCTGACAGGATCGTGTCTGACCTGGCGGAGGCGCGCTGGACGCGCGCCGCTGGGTCAGCACCTTCGGCGCCGTGAGGGGGCGCTGCCCCCGTCCGCCGCTGGCGGACTCCCCCGAGGGTATTTATGAAACCAAAGAAGCCAGACGCCAGGGAACCCCGGTGGGGGTGCTCTCCGCGTCTATGCTTCTTCTTGGTTGAAATACTCCTGGGGGGGCGGGGGGCAAAGCCCCCCGTCGTGCAAGGCACGACAAGCTGAAAGTAAGGGGGAGCAAAGTCCCCCGTCGTGCAAGGCACGACAAGCTGAATGTAAAGGGGGGGGGCAAGGCCCCCGGCGGTCGCCTGAGCGAAGCGAAGGCGAAACGATCGGCGCGGGAGAGGCCGGGCGGGGACTTTCCGGCTCAGCCGTTGGCGGCGACGTTCGAGATGTCGGCGACGAGGGGGGCGTGGGCCTCGGGCGCGGGTTTCTGGCCCGAGATCCACTGGTAGAGGTCCTGATCGTTCTCGTCGAGCAGGGCCTCGTAGGCGTCGAGACCCGCGTCGTCCATCCCGGACAGGCGCGCGGCGGCGTAGCGGATCAGGATGATGTCCATCTCCTTCGTGCCGCGCCGCATGGAGCGCATGTTGAGCCGTTTCAGGCGGATGTCGCGGGTCTCTGGGGTCATATCCGACCTTCTTCCTTCAGCTGGGCGCGCAGGCGTTTTTCGACCTGCGCCATCTTTTCGGCCTTCTGGACGATCTGGGCGCGCAGGGTGCGCATTTCCAGCAGCAGCGCGGTCACATCCGGGGACAGCACGCCCTCTTCGGGGGTGGCGAGGCCGCCTTCGCCTTCGCCGGTGATGAGCCACATCATCGAGACGTTGAGGATGCCGGCCAGCATCTGAAGACGGTTGGCGCGGGGTTCGGCCTGATCGTCCTCCCAGCTTTGCACGGTCTTGAGCTTCACTCCGAGGCGTTTTGCCAAGGCTTCCTGCGTCATGCCCTGCGCTTCGCGTGCCGCCGCGAGGCGGTCGCCGAGGGTGGCCACGTCGGGGCCGTACCAGTCTGTGGTGTCTTGCATCGTTTTTTCTCCCTTGCGTCGCCGCTTGATCGGGGGTCGTTTGGAACCTAAGACAGGCAGCGCCTGATTACAAACCGATGAGGTCGAGATGCCCTTTCTGTCCGAAACGCTGGCCCGCGTGAAACCTTCTCCGACGGTGGCGGTGACGCAGCTGGCGCGCGAATTGGCGGCGCAGGGGCGGGACATCATAAGCCTCGGTGCCGGTGAGCCTGACTTTGACACGCCGGACAACATCAAGGCTGCGGGCATTGCGGCGATTCAGGCCGGAAAAACGAAGTATACGGCCCCGGACGGCATCCCCGAGCTGAAGCAGGCGATCTGTGACAAGTTCGCGCGCGAGAACGGGCTGGCCTACGAGCCGTCGCAGATTTCGGTTTCGACGGGTGGCAAGCAGGTGCTGTACAACGCGCTGATGGCGACGTTAAACCCCGGCGACGAGGTGGTGATCCCCGCGCCCTATTGGGTAAGTTATCCCGATATCGTGCGGCTGGGTGGCGGTGAGCCGGTGATCGTGGAGGGCGAGCGGCAGCTGGGCTTCAAGATCACGCCGGAGGCGCTGGAGGCCGCGATCACACCCAAGACGAAGTGGTTCATCTTCAATTCGCCCTCCAACCCGACGGGCGCGGGCTATACCCGCGACGAGTTGAAGGCGCTGACCGATGTGCTGATGCGCCATCCACTGGTCTGGGTGATGAGCGACGACATGTACGAGCACCTGACCTTTGACGGGTTCGAGTTCGTCACGCCCGCGCAGGTCGAGCCGGGGCTGTACGAGCGGACGCTGACCTGCAACGGCGTGTCCAAGGCCTATGCCATGACCGGCTGGCGGATCGGCTACGCGGGCGGGCCGAAGGTGCTGATCGACGCCATGCGCAAGATCCAGGGGCAGTCGACGACCAATCCCTGCTCGATCTCGCAATGGGCGGCAGTCGAGGCGTTGAATGGCCCGCAGGATTTTCTTGCGACCAACTGCGATCTGTTCAAGCGGCGGCGCGATCTGGTGGTGGCGGGGCTGAACGCCTGTCCGGGGATCACCTGCGCGGTGCCAGAGGGGGCGTTCTACGTGTACCCGTCGGTGGCGGACTGCATCGGGAAGGTGTCGAAGGGCGGCAAGGCGATTGTCGATGACGAGGCCTTTTGCACGGCGTTGTTGGAGGAGGAGGGCGTCGCGGTGGTGTTCGGCGCGGCCTTTGGCCTGTCGCCCTACTTCCGCGTCAGCTATGCCGCCGCGGACGAGACGCTGGCCGAGGCCTGCGTACGGATCAAACGGTTCTGCGAGGGATTGCACAATGGCTGACCTGCCGAACTACTACTACCGCATCCGCGAGAACGGCGCGGCGGTGTTCCGGGTCGATACCGAGAACCGCCAGCGCCGGATCGAGATGGACCAGATCGCGGTGGTCAACCTGAACCGCAACGAGATCAAGCCGCAGGGCGAGGCGAAGCTGACCGAGGGAGATCTGGCGGAAATCCGGTCCTGGATGGCGGCGCGGAAGGCCTTGCTGGCGATGCGGGACATCGACGACATCCACCGCGCGGTGGATTACCTCAACACCACGACGCAATGGGTGCAGTCCAAGGCGACGGATGACCAGCTTGAGGAAGTGACGGATGCCCTGCTGCTGGCCATGCACGACCTGCGGTCGGTGCTGGTGCGCAAGAAGGCCGATCGGGTGATGAAGGGTTGAGGGCGGGCTGACTGGGCGGGTTTGGCCGTGTTTTTGGCAGATTGCGCGGGATGAAGCGGCGGCGGGCCGCCGTGGGGAACCTTTGCGGGTCGCTCCCCCTTTTATCCATGTAGCAACAGACGTAGCGATAGATATGCCGACCGATCCGACACCGGCGGGCGAAGGCCCCGCCCATTCCTTATTGACACCTTTCCGCGCCTCCGGGTCGCTGTTTCCGCTGTCGCCGGACGCGGTCAGGGCGCTTCTGGAGTTGCGATAGGAGCCTAGGGGGTGATGCGACGCCGCGCGTCTGCCTTCAAGCGACGGACGGCGTCCGCGTTGTCGGCTTCCCACGCCTTGAACCCCGCGTAGCCCGCGCGGTTCTGCGTCGCGCGTTCCGGTGTGCCGGGGCGGGCGGGAGCGGCTTCGATGAATTCCAGTTTCACCCGTTCATAATGCGCGATGCACTGCGCCGCCTCCTGCCGGGACAGCAGGCGTTGCGCGGCGGTCTGGTCGCACAGGTAGTAAAGGGCAAGGAGCGTGTGCAGGGTCATGGCCCACAGGCTGCGACCGCAGTGATTGGAAAATGGTTAACGGGGCGTGCGCCGGGCGGGGTCATTTGTTCGCAACGGGAAACAATTCCCGCACACTCGCCCGGAAAGTCAGGAAGAAATTGACTTGCCCACAGGGGGTGTTAGCTTCCAAGAGGGATTTCTGCGAGTCACCGTATTCAGTCACCATGGGGGACAACATGAAACTTTTCCTTGCGGCCGCTGCCGCCGTCGCGCTGTCGGGCTATGCCTCCGGTGCTTTGGCCGAAAGTGTCCAGCTCAATATCTACAAGGTCGATATCTACACCGGAGCGGCCGCTGCTGGCAGAGCTGCCGACAGTGACATGTATATCGGTGACCAGTACCGTGGCAACGCGACCAACAACCCGAACTCCAACATGCTGCAGCACGCATACAACGCGCCGAACTACTGTCCGGCGGGGCTTCAGCCGGTGCTGGTGGGTGGGGTCGTCTGCTGCGGCAACGCCAATGCCGGTGCCTATGTGGACCGTCCGGGCAAGGTCGCACGGCGTCCTGCGCCGCGCGCCTATGCGCCGGTGGGCGTCAAAGGTGTGGCCATTCCGGGCGAAAAGGGCGTGGTTTACCGCTGAAGGTAACCACTGACGGGCTTCTGCCCTTGTTCATTCCTGTCAGGCCGCGTATAGGCGCGGCCTGATTTCTTTATGTCGTCCGGAGGCCAATCCATGCAGGGCAGCGCGAATCTCAACATCATGATGAAGGCGGCGCGCAAGGCGGGGCGGTCCCTGGTCAAGGACTTCCGCGAGGTCGAGAACCTTCAGGTGTCGATGAAGGGCGCGGGCGATTTCGTCAGCCGTGCCGACATCGCCGCCGAGGCGATCCTCAAGGAGGAACTGCTGGGCGCGCGTCCGACCTACGGCTGGCTGGCCGAAGATGGTGGCGAGATCGACGGGCAGGACCCGACCCGGCGCTGGATCGTCGATCCGCTGGATGGCACCACGAACTTCCTGCACGGCCTGCCGCATTGGGCGGTCTCCATTGCCCTGGAGCACAAGGGACAGATCGTGTCGGCGGTGGTCTTTGACGCCGCCAAGGACGAGATGTTCTACGCGGAAAAGGGCTCGGGCGCGTGGCTGAACGATTCCAAGCGCCTGCGCGTGTCGGGCCGTCGCCGCATGGTCGAGGCGCTGTTCGCCACGGGCGTCCCCTTCGGGACCAAGCGCACGCTGCCCGCCACGCTGAAGGACCTCGCGCGGCTGATGCCGGAATGCGCGGGCGTGCGCCGCATGGGCGCGGCCTCGCTGGATCTCGCCTATGTCGCGGCGGGCCGGTACGACGGCTACTGGGAGCGTGAAGTGCAGCTGTGGGACGTGGCCGCAGGGTTCCTGATCGCGCAGGAAGCGGGCGCGCTGGCCGAGGGCATCCGCCCGGACCAGGACCCGCTGGAGCACGGCGCGCTGCTGGTGGCGAACAACGACATCTTCTCGAGCTTTGCCAAGGTGCTGCGGTCGGAGTGATCCGGACCGACCCGGCTGATCTGATGCCCGGCCGGTTCGCGTGGCGGGCTGAGGCGGCTTGAACACCGGGGCCGGGAAAAGCAATCGCACGCGCGTGGCTTCTTCTTGGTCCAAATACCTCCCGCCGGAGGCCTCCCGACCCTTCCGCGCCCGCGGACTTCGATGATCCGGCACCCGATTGCCACCGCGTAGGTCGGGGATTCCCCGACCCGTCTTGCATCCTGCCGTTTGGCCAGCCATGGGAAAGTTACATGGGATGGTTGACGGAATCGCGCGGGAGGACCTACGCTTTTGCCTGGGCATTTCGGGAGGGCGCGTCGTGGGTCCCAGAGCCTTGGCCATCGGATTTGTGCTGCTTTTCGCGACCGGCTGCGAGGACTGGGGCGTCGCGCAGCCCTTGGTCGTCAATGGCCGGAGCTACTTCATCTGGCGCAGAACGCTGGCCGCCGAGGACTGGTATTTCGTCGATCTCGGTAACGGAGAGCGCACGAGTTGCGGCGATACACGTTTGTCCTGCGGAGAGGTGATACGTGACTTCCTCGACAAGCGCGATATCACCGATCGGGTGGAGGATCACGTTCCAGACGTCCCTCCGCCCCCTCCCATGCCGCCCGATCCTCCGTCCGTCGATGCGCCGGTGGAAGATGCGGCGGAGGTCCCGGGACGCGATTCCTGATGGTCGGGCCTAGCGATCGGACGGGTGGTTGACGCCGTCGTTCCAGTGGACCGGTTCGAAATCCTTCGGCTCCATGCCCTCGATGGCATAGAGGTTCACGCCGAACTCGTTCGGGTTGGAGCGACGGCGGTGGTACATGTAGATACCGCAGGTCTTGCAGAAGTAGTGTTTCGCCGTGTGGGTGCCCCAGCTGTAGAGCGTCAGGTTGTCCTCGCCCTTGGTGACCGTGACGCCGTTCAGGGGCGCCGAGATCACCGCAGAGGGGCGGCGGCGGCAATAGGAGCAATCGCATTTGCGCGGCGCGTTGGGGCCGTCGATGGGGGTGACCGCCAGTTCGATGGCGCCGCAGTGGCAGGTGGCCTTGAGTGTGGTCATTTACGCTTGATCCTTGGGACACGGGTCACGGAGTCCCGATGGTCTTTGTGACGGACGGGACGTTCACCCCAGCGATACCCGCCAGACGGGTGTGGAGGCAAGCCGCGCGTGCGGCTCCAGAAGCGGGGACCGCCGAGGCGCAGGAAGGTGGGCAGGGTCAGGATCAGACCCGCGACGAAGCCGCCGATGTGGGCCCAATAGGCGACGCCGCCTTCGTCGGCGCTGGCGCCCCAGCCGCCCCAGAGCTGCAGGGCGAACCATGCGGCGAGGGTGATCCATGCCGGGACGGGGATGACCTTGAAGATGATTATGATGATGACGAGGATGTCGACGCGGGCGCGCGGGAACAGCAGCAGGTAGCCGCCCATGACACCCGCGATGGCGCCGGATGCGCCGACGGTGGGAATCATGGAGTAGGGCTCTGACGCGTAGTGGATCAGCCCGGCAGCAAGGCCGGAGGCGAGGTAGAAGAGGGCAAAGCGGGCGTGGCCCATCTCGTCCTCGAGGTTGTCGCCGAAGATGTAGAGGTACAGCATGTTGCCGATGATGTGCATCCAGCCGCCATGCAGGAACATGGAGGTCAGGAGGCCGGAATAGCCGTAGCCTTCGGAGATAAACCCCGGGACCAGCGCGTAATCGGCGTAGAAGGCCATGAGCGCGCGGTCGTTGTTGAACAGGTCGAGGTTCGACAGGAAGACCGCCACGTTGATCGCGATCAGCGCGTAGGTGACGTAAGGCGTCCGCCCGGACGGGTTGTGATCGCGGATCGGGAACATGGGATAGAGGTAGGCGCAGCGGCGCGCGCCGTCCAGAGGTTTGGGCCAGGGCCGGGGCAGGTCGGGGAGTATCCCCGACCTACGCGTGACATTGGCGTGGCGCTGGCGCTCAGGCGTGACCGGCCAGCAGCGCGGTATTGCCCCCGGCGGCGGTGGTGTCGACGCAGGTGTGACGCTCGGTCAGGGCGTGGGCGGCGTCGGGCTGACCGGTGATGAGAGGCAGGATCGGGCCGGGGCGGCGGGCCAGTGCCTGACGGTAGGCGCGGGCGGTGTCGGCGTCGCCCCACCAGAGCACACCCGAGATGCCACCCAGCGTTTCGAGTATCTCCGCCGCGACGGGTGCGGCGGTGGCATGGGCGATGCCGCCAAGGGCGCGGATCGCCTGCGCCTGTGTCTCGGACGCGGTGCGGCCCGGGCCGAGGCAGAGGACTGGCGGGCGGGCGCTGGTGGTCAGCTGGTTGGCCTCGCCGGTGGGGCCGGGGAGGGTGGTGCGCCGGGGTTTGGTGTCGGTCTGTGCCGTCTGGGCGAGGCTGGTGGCAAGGCCCTCGGCGGTGGCGGGCAGGCGTTCGGTGCGGGCCTCGGCGCTGGGCGCGGGATGGGCGCGGAAGCGGGGCAGGTAGTGCGGCCCGCCGGCCTTGGGTCCGGTGCCGGAGAGGCCTTCGCCGCCGAAGGGCTGGCTGCCCACGATCGCGCCGATCTGGTTGCGGTTGACGTAGATGTTGCCCGCGTGGATGCGGTCGGTGACATGCTGCACGCGGTCGTCGATGCGGGTCATCAGGCCGAAGGTCAGCCCGTAGCCCGTGGCGTTGATGGCGTCGATCACGCGGTCGAGGTCGCGGGCATTGTAGGGGGCGATGTGCAGGACGGGGCCGAAGATTTCCTGTTGCAGATCTTCGATGCCGCTCACGCGGATCAGGGTGGGCGGGGTGAAGTGGCCCGTGGTCGGGGTCGGGAGGGTTTTCAGGACGCGGCCTTCGGCCTGCGCCTTGGCGATGTGGTCGAGGATCGTCTGCGCCGCCTCGGCGTCGATCACCGGGCCTGCGTCGGTCTGCGGCTGCCATGGGTCGCCTAAGGTGAGTGTGTCCATCGCCCCGGTCAGCATGTGCAGGAAGTCGTCGAAGATGTCCTCTTGAACATAAAGGCAGCGCAGGGCGGAGCAGCGCTGGCCCGCCGACTGGAAGGCGCTTTCGACGATGGCCTGCACGGCCTGTTCCGGCAGGGCGGTAGAGTCGACGATCATGGCGTTCAGCCCGCCGGTTTCCGCGATGAGCGGCGCGCCCGGGTCGAGGTGGTCGGCCATGCTGCGGTGGATCGCTTGCGCGGTCTCGGTCGAGCCGGTGAAGGCCACGCCTGCCACCTGAGGGGCAGAGGTCAGCGCCGCGCCCACGTCACCCGCGCCGGGCAAAAGGTGGAGCGTTTCGGTCGGGACGCCTGCCTGATGCAGCAGTTGCGTGGCGCGGAAGGCGATCAGCGGGGTTTGCTCGGCGGGCTTCGCCAGCACGGCGTTGCCAGCAGCCAGCGCGGCGGCGATCTGGCCGGTGAAGATGGCCAGCGGGAAGTTCCACGGGGAGATGCAGGCAAAGGTGCCCCTTGGGGCGTCGTTGGTGGTTTGGCCCGCGTAGTAGCGCAGGAAGTCGACGGCCTCGCGCAGTTCGGCGACGGCGTCGGGCAGGGTCTTGCCCGCCTCGCGGTGCAGCAGGGCGAAGAGTTCGCCGAAGTGGGATTCGTAGAGGTCGGCGGCGGTGTTGAGGATGTGCGCGCGGGTGGCGGCGTCGGCCTGCCATGGTTGCGCGGACTCCGCGGCGGCGCGGGCGAGGCCGGGCGAGGCCCATGCCACCTGTCCTACGGTGTCGGCGGGGTTGGCCGGGTTCAGGCGGGTTTCCGGGGCGGTGGTGTCGCCCTTGGCGGTGGTCAGGGGCGCGACTTGCCACTGGTGGGCGGCAAAGGCATCGCGGGCCTCGTTGATCCGCGCCATGGTCGGGCGGTGTCGCAGGTCCCAGCCCTTGGAGTTCACGCGGCCCGGAAACAGGTCGCGGCCCGTCGGCAGGTCCGAGGGCTGCGCCGCGTCGAAGGGATCGGCGGCGACGGCGCTGGGCGGCACGGAGGTGTCGACGATCTGGTGCACGAAGGAACTGTTGGCGCCGTTTTCCAGCAGACGGCGGACGAGGTAGGCCAGCAGGTCGCGGTGCGCGCCCACGGGGGCGTAGATGCGGCAGGCGGTCTGGTTCTGGTCTTTCAGCAGGGCGTGCAGGGTCTCGCCCATGCCGTGCAGGCGCTGGAATTCAAAGGCGTCGCGGGGCAGATCGCGCGCCATGTGCAGGATCGCCGCTGCCGTGTGGGCGTTGTGCGTGGCGAACTGCGGGTAGATGCGGTCGGTCATGGACAGGAGCTTGCGCGCGTTGGCGATGTAGCTGACGTCGGTAATGGATTTGGCGGTGAAGACGGGGAAGGCGTCGAGGCCCATGACCTGCGCCTTCTTAATCTCGGAGTCCCAGTAGGCGCCCTTGACGAGGCGGACCATGATGCGGCGGTTGAGGCGTTCAGCGGTGGCGTGCAGCCAGTCGATCACGGCACCGGCGCGCGGGCCGTAGGCCTGCACCACGACGCCGAAGCCGTCCCAGCCGCGCAGGCTGGGGGTTTCCAGCGTCTTCTCGATGATGTCGAGCGAGAGCGAGAGGCGGTCGGCCTCTTCGGCGTCGATGTTGAGGCCGATGCCCGCCGCCTTGGCCAGACCGCAGAGCGCGGTGAGGCGGGGGGCGAGGGCGGCGATGGCCTCGTCGCGCTGGAGGTCGTCGTAGCGCGGATGCAGGGCCGAGAGCTTGACCGAGATGCCGGGATTGCGGCGGATGTCGTCATGCGTGGCGGCCCCGGCGATGGCGGTGATCGCGCGGGAATAGGCGAGGTGGTAGCGGGTGGCGTCCTTCTCGGTGCGGGCGGCCTCGCCCAGCATGTCGTAGGAGTAGGTGTAGCCCTTGGCCTCTTGCGCCTGCCCGCGCTTCATGGCGGCCTCGATGGTTTCGCCAAGGACGAATTGCGCGCCCATTTCCTTCATCGCGCGGGCCACGGCGGTGCGGATGACGGGTTCACCCAAGCGCTTGATGGCGTTGCGCAGGTGACCGGCGGGACCGGGGCGGGCGTCGTCGTCCAGAACCTTGCCGGTCAGCACCAGCGCCCAGGTGGAAGCGTTTACCAAGGGCGAGGTGGAGTGGCCGAGGTGGCGGGACCAGTCGGAGGGGGCGATCTTGTCCTCGATCAGGGCGTCGATGGTGGCGGCGTCGGGCACGCGCAGCAGCGCCTCGGCAAGGCACATGAGCGCCACGCCCTCGTCGGTCGAAAGGCCGTATTCGGCGAGGAAGACCTCCATCAAGCCGGGGCGTGTGCTGGCGCGGATCTCGGTGACGAGGCGGGCGGCCTGCGCGGAAATGGCGGCGCGGTCCTCGGGGGAGAGGGCAGCGGTGGTGCGGAGGCGATCGAGCACCTCGGCCTCCGCGGCGTAGGTGAGCGTGTCGATGCGGGCGCGCAGGTCGGATGGCGTGTTCATGGGTGCCTCTGGGGTGAATTGCGTGTATGATACTCGCGAGTTGCCGGGTGATTTCACTGATTGATGCGGCTGACGTAGGTGTTTCGACTTTTGAGGGTGCGTGATGCAGGATGAATTGGCGGAGATGGACCGCTTTGACAGGGCGATTCTGCGCGAGCTGGCGGGCGAGGCGCGAATTTCGGTCACCGAGCTGGCGCGGCGGGTGGGCCTGTCGAAAAGCCCGGTGCAGGCACGGCTGAAGAAGCTGGAGGACAGCGGCGTCATCAAGGGCTACCGCGCCCTGCTGGACCCGATCCGGCTGGGGCTGGCGCATGTGGCCTTTGTCGAGGTGAAGATGGTCGACACGCGCGAGCCGACGCTGGCGAAGTTCAATGCGGCGGTGGCGAAGATCCCGGAGATCGAGCAGGCGCATCTGATCGCGGGCAATTTCGACTACCTTTTGAAGGTGCGCACGGCGGATATGCCGTCCTACCGGATGGTGCTGGCCGAGAAGGTGTCGACCCTGCCGGGGGTGGCGGCGACCTCGACCTTTGTGGCCATGGAGGCGATCAAGGACGATGCCGTCACCGAGGTGGGTTGATTTGTAAACAATCTGTGGCAGGCTGGGGCCATGCGGTATGTCATGGCTTTCCTTCTGGCGGCGGGGCCTGCGGTGGCGGGCGGGTGCCCGGCTGCGCCGGACCTGTCGGAAGAGCTGGATCCCCTGTACGAGGCGCTGCGCCTGGCGCCCGATGCCGGGGCGGCTCAGATGATAACAAACGACATGTGGCGGTTGTACGACAACGCGCCGGATGGACCCTCGCAGGAGATCCTCGACGAGGGGATGCAGGCGCGGGCGGCCTTTGACCTGCTGGCAGCGCGGGAGCGGTTCGACACGCTGATCCTGTATTGTCCGGACTATGCCGAGGGGTACAATCAGCGGGCTTTCGTGCATGTTCTGGGCGGCGATTACGCGGCGGCGGTGCCGGATTTGGAGCGGGCTTTGGCATTGAATCCACGCCATATCGGGGCGCTGTCTGGATATGCGCTGACGCTGTTGGCCTTGGGGCGGGAGGCCGAGGGGCAGGTGGCGCTGCGTGAGGCTCTGGAGGTGAATCCGTGGTTGCCGGAGCGGCGGTTCCTGGAGGGCGTGCCGGGGGATGAGCTGTAGGGTTTCGCTTTGGCTGCGCGAAAGCGACTGAGATGTTCGGATTTCGCTTTGGCTGCGCCAAAGCGACGGGGGCGGGGCGGTGGGTGCGCGGGGTGTGGGGGGGTCCC
>NZ_JBNAGB010000010.1:5000-84479 GCF_049800975.1 Sagittula sp. S175 | reverse complement strand
GGGGGCGCTCCCGTTCGTGGTGGTGTGTGTGTGGTGGTGGGCCCCCCAACCGCCACGGGCGCGGACCTTTCGGTCCGCGCGGTGAGGGCTCTGCCCTCGCGCCTGACGGCGCTCACCCGAGGTATTTCGATCAAGATGAAGACAAATACCGCTTGGGTGGCAACCCGGTATTTACCCGGAAAGGGGGAGACTGCGGCTGCGTGCAATCCGGCGCGCCGGTAGGGGTGGCGTGAAACGCGCGGCCGTTGGGGCGGAAAATGGCCTTTGTCTTTCAGAATGCGGACCAGATCTATACCGGGTCCAGCTATACCATCGTGAATGGCGATACGGTGTTCGTGACGACGGGCACGATCATCGCCAATGACGAGACCTACACGCTGCTTTATGCGGGCGGGAACCTGCGCAGCCAGTTGATCAATTACGGGCAGGTGATCGGCCATGCCAACGCGGTGGTCTACATGGGCGCGGCGGCCAATGTGCTGGAGAACCACGGGCTGATCCGCAACAACGATGACGCCAACCAGCGGGCGGCGGTGCTGATTGCCACTGCGGGGGCACATCGCATCGTCAACAATGGCGAGATCACCAGTGCAGGCCGTGTCATCGAAGTCAGCGGCGCGGTGGGGGCGGTGTCGTACAACATCCAGAACCATGGCTTGATGCAGTCGCTGTACGGCGCGGACGTGCTGCGGGACGGGGACTGGGCGTATAACGTCACGGTGAAGAACACCGGGACGATGCGCGGCGGTGAGATGGGGCTGTCGGGAACCGGGCGCGGGTTTTTCGAGAACAGCGGACGGGCGGAGCTGACGCAGATCGACGGCGCCTCGGTGCAGGGGCTGACCCTGTTCAACTCGGGTGTGTTGGAGGGCTGGGAGTTCAGCACCTATCTGACCGCTTCGCCGGGCGAGGTCTGGATACAGGGCTCTGAGGTGGCGGACCTGGTGCGCAACCTCGGGACGGTCCGTGGTGATCTGGATGCCGCTGCGGGTGCGGATGCGGTGCACAACACGGGTGAATGGACCGGCGATCTGCTGCTAGGGTACGGCGATGACACGCTCTATGGCTTTGGCGGGCAGTTCGACGGGCTGATCGACGGCGGGCCCGGCAATGACCGCATCATGATCGAGGACGATCTGGTGGCGATCCGGGGCGGCACCGGCAGCGACACAGTGCTGGCGCGATCCGACGTGACCGACGTGGCGGAGGTCGAGGTCATCGTGCTGCTCGGGGCCGGGAATTTCGCCGTCATCGGGGCGGGCGCGGCGGAGGAGATTACCGGCAACATGGGGGACAACCTGTTGCAGGGCATGGCCGGGGCGGACACGATCAACGGTGGCGCCGGCGATGACGTGATCCTCGGCGGAGACGGGGACGACCTTGTCTATGGCGGCTCGGGCTGGGACGAGATTGACGGCGGGACCGGGTCGGACGCGCTATATGGCGGGGCCGGGTTCGACACGCTGCGCGGCGGGACGGGCAACGATACGCTGGTCGGCGAGGAGGGGGACGACGTCCTCGATGGCGGAGACGGCAACGACAACATCAACGGTGGCTTTGGCTGGGATTCGCTGACCGGCGGGGCAGGGGACGATTACCTGTTTGGCTTTCAGGACAGTGATTTCCTGGATGGAGGCACCGGCGCGGACCGGCTGCTGGGCGGCAACGGTGATGACACTCTGATCGGTGGCGACGGCAATGACATCCTGTCCGGGGATGCGGGCAATGACGTGCTGTATGGCGGGCTTGGGTTCGACATCCTGATGGGGAAGTCGGGGTTCGACACGTTCATCTTCGACTCGGTGGCGGAGTTGGACGACGGGAATCCGGACCGGATCAAGGACTTTGAACGCGGGTCGGATATCATCGACGTGTCCGGCATCGGCGAGGATACGAGTTTCGCCTGGCTGGGGACGGCAGCGTTTTCGGCCTCTGGCGGGATGGAGGTGCGCTATGCGTTGAACGCGTTTGGCGCCGCGTTCCTGTATTTCGACCAGAACGGGGACGGGGTCTCGGATGGCGAGTTGATCGTGTTCAACGTGCCCGGTGGGATGGACGGCTTTGATCTGGTTTTGTGACCGCCGGTTTCACTGATTGGGCATACTGGCTGGTTTACACCGGCGCGCGCTTGGCTATTGTCGCGCCACTTGCCGCGCTCAAGCGGTGAGGGCCCCCGTGGTGGAATGGTAGACACAGGAGACTTAAAATCTCCAGGCCTTGTGCCGTACCGGTTCGAGTCCGGTCGGGGGTACCACCAGAATCCGCACCAACCGACTTCGGCGAGCGGGCGGTGGGATTGCTTTCCGGATACATTGCTTGCGGCGGGATCAGCCCGAAGGGCGGCGTTTGGTTTGGGCCGGTGCGTCCAGGGTGCTGTTCGAGACGCAGACCCGAGGGGGCCAAGGGGCGCTGTTCTTTTGGACAGGAAGCGTGGCGTCGGATGTCCGGCGGCCTCAGCGCTTTTTGCGCAGGCGAATGACGACCTCGACGGAGGCAATCTCAGAACCTTCGGGAGCCTCGGGCAATTGCGAGATGACCAGCTGGTCGGCGGGTGCGTCGGTCAGATGCCCCTCGTTTTCCCAGAAGAAATGCGGGTGGTCGTGGGTGTTGGTGTCAAAGTAGCTGCGGGAGCCATCGACGGTGACTTCCTGCATCAGGCCCGCGTCGCAGAACGCCTTCAACGTGTTGTAGACGGTGGCGAGGCTGACCTGTTCGCCCTGCTCCATGGCGGCGGCAAAGAGGCTTTCGGCGGTGACGTGCCGGTTCTGGCCGTCCCCCACGAGCAAAGCGGCCAGTGCCACGCGCTGACGTGTCGGCCGCAGATCGCTGCGGGCCAGCCAGGTCTTGCCGCGTTCCATTGCCTCCAGCATGGGCGCCTCTTGCATGGGCTTATGCATCCTTTTGCCTTGTGACTGTATATATAGAGCCTTGGAGGACATGATTTCAAACCATTTTGCCGCGTAACGCCAAGCGCCGTATCGCTTGCATGGGGCGCGGGCCGGGTGCTAGACGGGGGCCGACTTTGAGACACGGCACGTAGAGGGGGCCCGCAGGCATGTCCGACTATCCCACCAGCTTCGACAAGGAAGACCTGCTGAAATGCGCGCGCGGCGAGCTGTTCGGCCCGGGCAACGCACAGCTGCCGGCTCCGCCGATGCTGATGATGGATCGCATCACAGAGATTTCCGGCGACGCGGGCCTGCACGGCAAGGGTCACGTGGTGGCGGAGTTCGACATCACGCCGGACCTGTGGTTCTTTGACTGCCATTTCCCGGGCAACCCGATCATGCCGGGGTGTCTGGGGCTGGACGGTCTGTGGCAACTGACCGGCTTCAACCTGGGCTGGCGTGGCTGGCAGGGGCGCGGCTACGCGCTGGGCGTCGGCGAGGTGAAGCTGACCGGCATGGTCCGTCCCGACCGCAAGATGCTGACCTACAAGGTGGATTTCACCAAGGCGATCCAGACCCGCCGCCTGACAATGGGCGTGGCCGATGGGATCGTCGAGGCCGATGGCGATGTGATCTACCAGGTCAAGGACATGAAGGTTGCCCTGTCGGAGAGCTAATCCGGCAGCCAATGGCTGACGGGGAAGGGGCCGGAAGGCCCCTTTTTCATGTCCAGTTTCATATCCAGGCGTCAGGGCAGCAGCGCGCTGCTCCACCCGGCGGGGCGCCAGTCGGGGTCTTCGATCCAGAGCGCGAGGGGCAGGGGCGTCTCGGCAGAGCCGGTAACCTCCTGCCTGCGGGCGTTGCGCAGGCGGGTCATCTCGCGTTCGAGCGGGCTGTCGAATTCAGCCTGGATGCGGATCAGCAGCAGGAATGTGTCCGGGGCATCGTCGGGCAGAGGGCGCCCCAGAACGGCCGGGGGGGTCATCGTCGCGCTGGAGAGCGCGTTGTAATGCAGCACCTGCACCCAGGCCTTCACGTCGGGTTGATCGCAGGCGGCCCAGCTGCCGACCCGCGCCCAGGAGCCGTCCACCTTGTTCGCGAAATCCTCGGGGGTGAGGATCTCGTTGATCGGGCGGTCCGGGCCATAGGTGTCACGCGTGCGCACCCACCCCGCCCCATCCAGCTCAGCGATCAATGCCGTCACCGCGGCCTGCATCGCGTCCCAGTTCAGCGATTGCAGCGGTGCGATCAGCTCGATCTCGTCGACCAAACCGCCGATATGCCCGATCTTGAGCTGTCGGCCTGCGGGCAGGCGAAGGGTGCACGAGGGGGCATCCATGAGGACCGCAACCCCGCCCGGGTCCGTCGCTCCGCTCGAGCCTGCGCGCGCAACGATATAGTGCGACGGAATTGAATCATCGAAATCCCTCATACGGCTTGGCTCCAGCAGGTTCAGCGTCGATTTGCCGTGGCGCTGGTCCAGCCCGTTGGCTTCAATGATTTTTGCGAGGCTGTCGCCTATGGAAATGACAAGTTCCACGACAGGACGTTCGGGAGATTGCTCGGGAAGTGTCATGATTCTCTTTCCTGCAAGAAATGCGGCAACAAGGGTGATGACGAACGCGGCAGTGAGCGGCATCAGCCAAGGAGATCGAAAGGCTCCGCGGCGCATCATTTCGCGCTTTCCAGTTTCAACATCCTCTTCATCAGGCGGCTGTAATAACGCACGCGATCTTCTGGGTTCGTGATGTCGAGTTCCCCGAGCGGCACCAGGTTGTCACGGGTGCATTCATACGAGATCGGGATAGACGTGTCGTCGGCCCAGAACCTGATGGCGTCTGCGGTCATCATGTCGTCGAAGGTATCGGCGTGCTGCTCGTACACCGGTTGCACGACTTTCATCTGTTCATATTCGGCCATGAGGTTGGCTGCGTCAGCTTTTTCGCCGCGCTCCAGTTTGCCCAGCGCGTCCATCAATTCCCGGCTGACGTCCACTGCTTTGGCGTCGACACATTTCTTCAGCTCCTCGTAGCCGTGCTGCTCGACGAACTTGTTCGGTGGATAGACCGAGGTGAAAATGGCCGTGTTCGCCGCACGCAGTGTCTCCAGCGCCTCGCTGGGCGTGACGACGGCTTGCCCGAATGTATAGGCCGCCGTGGCCATCCCGGGTTTGTGCGAGAAGTAGAAGTTTTTCATCGCGCAACCGCCCTGTGTCGAGACGTAGCCCGCCAATCGCACCCAGTCATTCTGCGGCATGGCGGCCCCGAGGTCACGGTAACGCTGCGTGATGGCGACGTTTCGGTCAACCGCATCGGGCACGCGGGCGACCTTGTTCACGTCCTCCATGATCTCGTCCATCAGGGCCTTGCAGCAATCGGGGCAGACGGCGGTTTCGCTGTCCGGGGACTGGGTGGTGCTGAAGTCGTTCATGCGGCGGTGCTCCGGCGCACGAAACGGTCGCGGATGGCGCGGGCCTTGTCCTCGGGCGAGCGCAGCCGGCTGCGGCGATGCGCAGGAAGGTCTGGTCCTGCCAGAGTGCGTCGCCATTGGTCACGTAGGCCTCGACCAGGTCGAATATCTGCTGTTCGGTCACCATGCCGATGGCCCGTGCCTGTCGGCGCGCGTGGGTGACGTGGGACAGCAGGTCATGCGCTTTGACGGGGCGGTCCGGGGTTCCGTAGCGCTCTGACAGGACCCGCGTCATGCGGAGGTCGAAGTCAGTCATGCGCCGTTCGGAGGCGGCGGACAGGACATGGGAAGACAGGCGCAACATGCGGTCAGAACCCGGCGTGGCTGTCTGTCGGCACGAAGGGGGCAGACATGGGCATGGTCTGTCACTCATTAAACATAAAACCGTGTTGCGTGTTTATACTCAATCCAAGGGAGATCAATCGGATAATCTGCGAGGGTCGCTGGGCGGATAGGTGGTGCCCGGCAGCCATCGCCACCTTGCGCCAAGGGCACCTCTCGGCCTACATAGCCCCCAACAAACGCAAGGGAGGCTCTATGCGCCGTGTCGTCGTTACAGGCTTGGGGGTAGTCTCGAGCATCGGGAACAATGCCGAGGAAGTGCTGGCTTCGCTGAAGGCCGGGAAGTCGGGGATTTCTGCCTCTGAGGAGATGAAGGAGCACGGGTTCCGCTCGCAGATCTCGGGGCAGTTGAAGATCGACGTGACCGAGTTCGTGGACAAGCGGACGCTGCGGTTCATGGGACCGGGTGCGGCCTATGCGCATATCGCCATGCAGCAGGCGATTGCCGACTCCGGGCTGGAAGAGTCCGACGTGGTGAACCCGCGCACCGGTCTGGTGGCCGGGTCGGGCGGACCGTCCACCTCGGCATTGCTGACGGCGCATCAGACGGTACTGTCCACCGGCGCGACGAAGCGCGTGGGGCCGTTCGCGGTGCCAAAGGCCATGTGTTCGACCGTGTCGGCGAACCTGTCGACGGCGTTCAAGATCAAGGGCATCAACTACTCGATCACCTCGGCCTGCTCGACCTCGCTGCATTGCATCGGCAACGCGGCGGAGCAGATCATGATGGGCAAGCAGGACGTGATGTTCGCCGGTGGCGGCGAGGAATTGGACTGGACCCTGTCCTGCCTGTTCGACGCCATGGGTGCGATGTCCTCGAAGTACAACGACACGCCGGAGAAGGCCTCGCGCGCGTTCGACGCGGGCCGGGACGGGTTCGTGATCTCTGGCGGCGGCGGCATCGTCGTGCTGGAGGAACTGGAGCACGCCAAGGCCCGGGGCGCGAAGATCTATGCCGAGGTCACCGGACTGGGGGCAACCTCGGACGGGGCAGACATGGTCGCGCCGTCGGGTGAGGGCGGTGAGCGGGCGATGCGGCTGGCGCTGGCGACGCTGCCCGAGGGTCGCAAGATCAGCTATATCAACGCGCATGGCACTTCGACCCCGGTGGGTGACGTGGGCGAGATCGAAGCGGTGAGGCGCGTGTTCGGCGAGGGCTCGACCCCGCCGGTGTCCTCGACCAAGTCGATGACCGGCCATTCGCAGGGCGCGACCGGCGCGCAGGAAGCGATCTATTGCCTGCTGGCGCTGGAGCATGATTTCATCATCCCGTCGATCAACGTGGAAACGCTTGATCCGGCTTTGAAGCCTGCGGAAATCGCCACGCAGCTGGTGGAGAACGCAGGGCTGGATTCGGTGATGACCAATTCGTTCGGGTTCGGTGGCACCAACGGGTCCATGGTCCTGTCAAAGTTCGTGGAGTGAACAGAGTGAGCGGTATGATGTCTTTGCAGGGCAAGCGAGGGCTTGTCATGGGTGTGGCGAACGAGCGCTCCATCGCCTGGGGGATTGCCAAGGCCTGCGCCGAGGCCGGGGCCGAGCTGGCCTTTACCTATCAAGGTGAGGCCTTTGGCAAGCGGCTGGAGCCGCTGGCGGCCTCGGTCGGGTCGGATTTCATGGTCGACGTGGACGTTACGGACGAGGCGTCGCTGGATGCCGCGTTCGAGGCGCTGGGCGCGCGGTGGGATCGGCTGGATTTCGTCGTGCACGCGATTGCCTACAGCGACAAGTCCGAACTGACGGGGCGGATCCTCAACACCTCGCGGGCGAACTTCAAGAATTCCATGGATATTTCCGTGTATTCCTTCATCGACGTGGCGCGCCGCGCGCATCCGCTGATGACCGACGGCGGCACACTGCTGACGCTGACCTACATGGGGTCGACCCGCGTCACGCCGAATTACAACGTCATGGGCGTGGCCAAGGCGGCGCTGGAATCGACGACGCGCTACCTTGCGAACGATCTGGGGCCGGATGGCATCCGGGTGAACGCGATCAGCCCGGGACCGATGAAGACGCTGGCGGGTGCGGCCATCGGTGGTGCGCGCAAGACCTACAAGCACACGGACCAGAACGCGCCGCTGGGGGCGAATGCGACGCTGGAGGCCGTGGGCGGCACGGCGGTCTACCTGATCTCGGACGCGGGGGCTTGTACGACCGGAGAGATTATCCGCGTCGACGGCGGCTATCACGTGTTGGGGATGCCGCAGTACGAGAACCTTTAACGGTTCACTAAGGATGGCCGAAAAAGCGCCCCCCGGTTGCCCAGATTTTGACGGCATCCGGGGGTTTCTTTTTGGCATGACACCGGAACAGGAACTCAGAGGGGCCATTCTGGCCACGGACCCGGGCAGCGCTCAGAAGGCGCGGGCCAAGGCATTGGCGCGGGCAGAGAAGCGCGCCAGGCGGGAAAGCCGGGCGGCGGCCAGCTTTGCGCGGCGGATGGTGATCCGCCTGATCGTGCTGGGGATGAGCCTCGGCGGGTCGGCGATGATGCTGTACACCGAGCAGGGGCAGGAACTGCGGCGGGATTTCCAAGCGGCCTTGCTGGAGGTGGTCGAAACCCAGATGGAGGCGCGCTACGGCGTACCGAACCAGGTGGAGGTCCAGCAGGTTTCGGCGCAGGACGTTGCAGAGGCGGAGATTGAAGCCGAGGGATCGTCGGTCGGGATCAGCTGGCTTTCGGCACGCGGGTCGGAGCCGGAGACCGTTCCCGGTGGGAAGGCCAAGGTCAGTGTCATGCCGGAAAGCCGCGTCGCGATCAGACGTGCCGGGCAGTGAGATGGCTACGAGATAACATCGCTTTGACGTGAGGCTTTCGCCTGCACGCCCTGCGTGTTACCTCTGAGGCATTCTTGCCGCCAGAGGAAATCGTCATGTCGCGTCTGTCTCTTTTGTTTGCCTGCTGCGCGATGCTGTCCGGTTGCATGGAGCCCACGCCACAAGCGACGCCCGGTGCGCGCAGCGATGGCGTGGCACAGAAGCTGTCGCTGGGGGTGAACCGGGCCGAGGCCGAGGTGGCGCTGGGCATGGATGCGGGGTTCGAGCGCAATCCAAAGAACTTTGACGAAAGCTGTGTCAGCTACGCCTACGGCGATGGGCCCAAGTATGTGCATGCGGTGTTCCGGGGCGGAAAACTGGTGCAGCGCACGGATGGGCATGGGGCTCTGTGTACCTACGGCCAGCTGGCCGAGGGCTGATCGGTTCGGAACGGACGACGGGGGAGATGCGTTTTCGGGGAAACGGAGGTTTCTACAATGACGCATACGCTGACACTGCAATCCATCTCGCCCGTGACCCATGACACCCATCATCTGGTGTTCGACAAGCCTGAGGGTTTCGATTTCGAGCCGGGACAGGCGACGGACTTTGCTTTGGACAAGGATGGCTGGCGCGAGGAAAAGCGGCCCTTCACCTTTGTGAGCCTGCCGGAAGAGGAGACGCTGCAATTCGTCATCAAGTCCTACCCCGAACATGATGGCGTGACCGAGCAGATCGGTCAGATGAAGCCGGGCGATCGGGCGCTGATCGAGGACCCCTGGGGGGCAATCGAGGACAAGGGCGACGGGATTTTCATCGCCGGTGGCGCGGGCGTGACGCCGTTCATCGCCATCCTGCGCAAGAAATTGCAGGAGAAGGGCACTCTGGAAGGGAACACGCTGGTGTTCTCGAACCAGACCGAGGCGGACATCATCCTGAAGGACGAATGGGAGGCCATGCCGGGTCTAGCGGTGGTCTACACGGTGACGGACCAGCCGGAGAGCGATCTTGCGCGCGGGCAGGTGGACGCAGGTTTCCTGAAGGACCTGGTCGATGTGAAGGGGGACGTTGTCTACGTCTGTGGCCCGGATGGCATGGTCGAAGCCTTGCCGCGCGAATTGTCGAAACTGGGTGTGCCCGAGGGTCACATCGTGACGGAAGACTTCGACTGAGGGATTTCGCTCCGCGTAGCGGAGCGACCGGCGCTCCGCTGCGCCTCGCGCCGCCGGAGGCTCTGCCTCCGGACCTCCGCGGTATTTGTATCAAGATGAAGGCAGGGGCGTTGCGGTGGCTGGTGGGCCGCGGTGGCGCCCCGGTCCTGTTGTGTGTTCAGAACCACTGACCCGGTTCCATGAGACCCAGGTCGAGCAATTGGCGGGAGTGCCATTCGAAGGGCACGGAGTTGTGCCAGTGGAAGGTGCGAATGTCGAAGGTCGAGCCCGGGTTGCGTTTCAGGGCCTTTGCCGTGCGGAAGGAAGCGATGGCGGCGGTCAGGTTATTGTGCCACGGGCAGGCGTAGGTGTTGTATTCTTCGTCGTCGAAGGTGTGGTCGTCGCGCAGGTGCAGGCCCGGGTGGGCGCGGAACAGCGCGATGCGGTCGATCTTGCGGCGTTCCGGGGGGATGTGTTCCTCGTAGCGCCAGCGCAGACCGCCGAAGAAGTCCAGCTGCCGTTCCTTTGGGTGATTGTGGTTTTCCGCATCCGGTCGGGCGAGGGCGTAGTAACCCGAGCGGTCAAGGTGGGCGTCGTCGAGGTTCACGGCGTTCGGGGTGCGTGTCAGGTCGGCAGCATACAGGTCGATCACGTAGGTGAGCATCGCGTCGCGGCGTTCCTCGGTGTGGTAGGCCAGCATTTCGCCGATGGTTCGGGTCTCGCAGAATGGGTAGAACAGGTATTCCGCGTTGTAGCAGTAATACATCCACTGGTTCGGCGCGGCCTCGATGATGGCGTTGACGGCGTAGGGAATGGCGCCCTCGTCCATGGCGTCGAAGGTGATGCGGTGGATCTTGCCCTCGAGGTCGGCGGGCATTTCCCAGAGTGGAGAAACGAAGCAGAGCACCGCCTTGAACCCGCAGTGGCGGTGGTGGCGCAGGGTGGTGGCCAGTTCGGTGTCATCCTCGGCGAAGACCATGGCGATGGGGCCGCGCGCGAGGGCGGGCTTCGCAGTTTTCAGGAAGTCTTCGAGGCTGTCGTACTGCATTGTCTCGCTCTTGGCGCCATTTGGGCGGTATCGGGTTGAGAATCGGTGAAAATCGCCCCCATTGCAAGGCGGGGGTGTTTCGCGCTATCTGCCGCCCTTGTTGTTCCGCCCAGTTTGTAACCCTGACCCCGGAGACGCCGACATGACCGCGAAGAAGCTTTTCATCAAGACTTATGGCTGCCAGATGAACGTCTACGACTCCGAGCGTATGGCGGAGGCGATGGGGGGCGAGGGCTATGTCCAGACCGACAGCCCCGATGACGCGGACATGATCCTGCTGAACACCTGCCACATCCGCGAAAAGGCGGCCGAGAAGGTCTATTCCGAGCTGGGGCGCTACAAGGGGCTGAAGGCAGCGAAGCCGGAGCTGAAGATCGGCGTGGCGGGCTGTGTTGCGCAGGCCGAGGGCGAGGAGATCATGCGCCGTCAGCCGATGGTCGATCTGGTGGTGGGGCCGCAGTCCTACCACCGTCTGCCGGAGCTGACGCTGCGCGCGCAGTCGGGAAAAAAGGCGCTGAATACGGAGTTTCCCGAGGAGGACAAGTTCGCCCATCTCGCGGATCGGCCCAAAGCCAAGCGCGGGCCGACGGCCTTTCTGACCGTGCAGGAAGGCTGTGACAAGTTCTGTGCCTTCTGCGTGGTGCCCTATACCCGGGGGGCCGAGGTGAGCCGCCCGTCCGAGCGCGTGATGCGCGAGGCGCGCGACCTGGTGGAACGTGGCGTGCGGGAGATCACACTGCTGGGGCAGAACGTGAATGCCTACCATGGGCATAAGAACGGGTTGGCAGGTTTGATCCGCGAATTGGAAACAATCGACGGATTGGCGCGCATTCGTTTCACGACTTCGCATCCGAACGACATGGACGACGCATTGATCGCCGCACATGGCGAGTGCGAGAAGCTGATGCCGTACCTGCATCTGCCGGTGCAGGCGGGGTCGGACAAGATCCTGAAGCGGATGAACCGCAGCCATACAGCGGAGCAGTACCTGAAGCTGATCGAGCGGTTGCGCGCGGCGCGGCCCGACCTGCATCTGTCGGGCGACTTTATCGTCGGCTTTCCCGAGGAGACCGAGGCGGATTTCCGGGACACCATGGCCTTGATCGAGGCGGTGGAATACGGATCGGCGTTTTCTTTCAAATACTCGGAGCGTCCGGGGACGCCCGCCGCCGAGCGCGCGCAGGTGCCCGAGGATGAGAAGGACGACCGGCTGCAGCGGCTTCAGGCGCTTTTGACGAAGCAGCAGCGCGCGTTGCAGGATGCCATGGTCGGGCGCGAGGTGCAGGTGCTGTTCGAGAAGCCGGGGCGGCTGCCGGGCCAGATGGTCGGCAAGTCGGAGTACCTGCACGCGGTGCATGTGGAAGCCGAGGGAATCGCCCCCGGGGATATTGCCCGAATCCGAATCGACTCCAGTGGTCCGAACAGTCTAAAAGGGGTCATGCTGCCGTCTTAAGTGTGACCAAGAAGTCTTTGACGGATAAGAAAACCTCAAGTTGTCCACACAAAACACTAGATATAGTGGGAACTGTTTCCGAAAACGGTACAGTAACTGTGGATTCCTTCTTCCCTTACCTAGTGGAATCCTTAAACTGCTGATTACAGTTAATTTGCGCGGCCCGCTGCCATCGGTCCCCGCGCATGGGGGAAACATCAGTTAAGGGACAGAGGCTGTGGCGACACGCATCACCAAGGCCCTCAGCGCGTTTGCGCTGATTGCTCTCGCATGTCTGACAGCTGCCGCACCGGCAGTTGCAGAAGGGGCCGAGACCAAGCAAGCATTCATTTCTACTCAAAATTCGCGCACCATCAAAGGTGAGCAGTACATTCCGGGGATCTGGGTTGATCCGGACGGCTGCGAACACTGGGTCATGGACGACGGTGTCGAGGGCTACATGGACCCGCACCTCGATCGCAAGGGGATCCCGGTCTGCCGCCGGTCCAACACTTGTGGCGTTCTGAACACCGACCAGTTCTTTGCGACCGACAGCTACAAGATCTCGCCGGCCGGGCAGCAGCGGATCGCGGACTTCTTCCGCTCGTCCTCGGCCATCGGCTACGTGATCGCGGGTCACACCGACAGCCGCGCCAGCGATGAGTACAACATCAAGCTGTCGTACAACCGTGCGCTGGCCGTGGCAAAGATCGCGCGGTCCGTCGGGGCCAACATCACCGACATCCGTGGGTACGGCGAGCGTATGCCCGTGGCGTCCAACGCGTCGTCGGACGGCATGGCGAAGAACCGCCGCGTCGAAATCATCTGCTTCCAGTAAGACCGGGGGATACAATCATGAAATTCACGAAGATTGCCCTGATCCTGGCAGCGGGTGCATTGGTGGCGGGCTGCGAGATGGCGGACGGCGTGGGCGCATATGGCCCCGACAAGTCCATCGACCGCGGCATCGACAAGGACGACCTGACGCAGATGCACGCGGGCATCTGGGTCGACCCGAATGGCTGTGACCACTGGATCATCGACGACGGCGTCGAGGGCTACCTCTCGCTGCGTCTGGACAAGTACGGCAAGCCGGTCTGCTCGGGCGTTGCCCCGCCGACCATCGCCACCGGCGACTTCAAGCAGGGTTCGACCAGCATCATCGGTGACCCGCTCTAAGATCCGTGTTTCAAAGGCACGCGACGGCCGTCCCCATGGGGGCGGTCGTTGTCGTTTCGGGGCCGGTTTCCGAACGGTCGCGTTTTGTGCGTTTGTGTTTCAGGGCGATGACAAATACAGCACGAGACTTGCGCTGGACACGGGTGCGATGCACCATATCTGGAGTAAGGGAGCGGAGGCGAACCCTGCCTCCGCCACGTTGCGCAGGAGAGCGTATTGACCACAGGCGTGCTGACCAATGCCATCTTGGAATTTCCCGACAACCGGCTGCTGATCGACCTTTGCGGCGAATTCGATCGCAACCTCACCGACATAGAGGCCCGAACGGGCGTGCAGATCCTCCGACGGGGCAACCAGTTGGCGGTGCACGGTCCCGAGGACGTGGTGCAGGGCGCCACCGAGGTCCTGCAGGCGCTGTATGAGCGGCTGGAGAACGGGCGCGAAGTCAATCGCAGCGATATCGACCGGGAGTTCCGGGTCCATGACCAGGAAGAGCCCGACGAGCAGCTGGAAATGTTCGTGGGCGGCAAGGTTGAGATCAAGACGCGCAAGAAGCTGGTCGAGCCGCGGACGGATGCCCAGAAGGCCTATGTCCGGTCCCTGTACGAGAACGAGATGGGGTTCGGCATCGGCCCGGCGGGCACGGGCAAGACTTACCTGGCCGTGGCGGTGGGCGTGAACATGCTCATCACCGGCGCGGTGGACAAGATCATCCTTTGCCGCCCGGCCGTCGAGGCGGGCGAGCGTCTGGGCTTCCTCCCCGGCACGCAGGAGGAGAAGGTCGATCCCTACATGCAGCCGCTGATGGATGCGCTGAACGACTTCCTTCCGGGCAAGCAGCTGGCGAAGATGCGCGAAGAAAAGCAGGTGGAGATCGCGCCGCTGGCCTTCATGCGGGGGCGGACGCTGTCGAACGCCTTCGTCGTGCTGGACGAGGCGCAGAACGCCACGACCATGCAGATGAAGATGTTCCTGACCCGTCTGGGCGAAGGCTCGCGCATGGTGATTACCGGCGACCGCACCCAGTGCGACCTGCCGCGCGGCGTGCCGTCGGGGCTTGCGGATGCCGAGCGCCTGCTGGGCAACGTGCCGGGGATCTCGTTCAACTACTTCACCGGCAAGGATGTGGTGCGGCACCCGCTGGTAGCGGCGATCATCGAGGCCTACGAGGCCGACGGAGCCTGAACCAATGGGGTCTTTGGCTCCGTGGTGCGTGCTTCAGCGGCGGTCCCGAGGGTGCGGGGCCGTCCTTGATCTTGAAGGGCTGACGTTCTCTCCTGTCTCCGGGCCTGTGGACCGGGGGGCTCTTGTCGGGGGTGAGGCGCTGGCGTAACGGATCGGGCCTTGATCCAGCGCTTTGGAGGCCGGGAAAGATGCTGACCGACACGATTATCGAAGACGACCGCTGGGATGCCGCAGGGCTTGCGGAGCTGGCAGAGCGCGCGGCGCAGGCCGTGCTGGCGCGGCTGCCACTGGATCATGCCGTCGAGATTGCCGTGATGGGCTGCGACGATGCCCGCATTGCCGTGTTGAATGCCGATTTTCGCGGCAAACCGCAGCCGACGAATGTGCTGTCCTGGCCCTTGCAGGAACTGGGATCGGAGGAGGAGGGCGAGGAGCCTTACCTGCCCGAGCCTGAAGACGACGGGGATGCCCATCATTTGGGCGACCTCGCCTTGGCCTATGAAACCTGTGCGCGGGAAGCCGCCGAGCAGGGGAAAACTCTGAGTGACCACGTGACGCATCTTCTTGTACACGGGGTTTTACATCTTCTTGGGTATGACCATATCCGTGATGCGGATGCCACGCTGATGGAACGGTTGGAGGTCGAGATACTTGGCAATCTCGGTCTGAGCGACCCATATAGGGAGATAGATGGGCCAGATGGCTCGTGACTGGTATGGATTGATGGGCGACAACGACGACTCGTCTAAGGCGGCGCAGGGCGCGCCGACTGACAGTATACAGCAGGGCGAAGGCTCTGCTGACACATCCGGCGGCTTCCTTTGGCGGCTGTTCGGGCGGTCCTCGAAGGAGGACGAAAGCGGCGAAGACAGCGTCGATGGCGCTGCGGAGCGTTCCAGCGGCGCCGTTCACGGTATTGCGAACCTGCGCCGGATGCGCGTCGAAGATGTCGCCATTCCCAAGGCTGAGATCATCGCCGTGCCCGATACGATCACGAAGGACGATCTGGTCAAGATCTTCCGCGACAGCGGTCTGACGCGTCTGCCCGTCTACGAGGGCACGCTGGACACACCCGTCGGCATGGCCCACCTGAAGGATTTTGCGCTTGCCTATGGGTTCAACGGTGCCGGTGCGCGGTTCAACCTGAAGCGCATGTTGCGCCCGTTGCTGTACGTGCCGCCTTCGATGCCGATCGGGGTGCTGCTGACCAAGATGCAGACCGAGCGTCGGCATATGGCGCTGGTGATCGACGAATACGGCGGCGTGGACGGTCTGGTCACGATCGAGGACCTCATCGAGCAGGTCATCGGCGAGATCGCCGACGAGCACGACACCGAGGACGACCAGACATGGGTCAAGGAACGTCCCGGCTGCTGGCTGGCGCTGGCCAAGACCCCGCTGGACGAATTCGAGGCGGAGCTGGGCTTTGACCTGACGCAGCACGACGATATCGACGAGGAAGAGATCGACACGCTGGGCGGGCTGGTTTTCATGCTGGCCGGCCGCGTGCCCGCGCGCGGCGAGGTGGTGCGCCACCCGGCGGGCGTCGACCTGGAGGTCGTGGATGCCGATCCGCGCCGGATCAAGCGGTTGCGCGTGCGCCTGCCGGGCACCGCGCGGGCGCAGGCCCGGATCGAAGCGACACAGCCGCCGACACCGCTGGAGCCAGCGCGCGAGCCGGTTCGGGAAACCCCTCGGGCGGGGCAGGTCTGACATCTTGAGAGGCCGTTCATCGTGACGAATACCGGGGCAAGGCCCTTGCCGCGTTGGGCGCGCCTGCCATTGGCCTTGGCGGCAGGACTGTGCATGGGGCTGGCCGCCGCGCCATGGGACCTGTGGTTCATGGGGTTCGCGGGGCTTGTCGGTGCCTTCTGGCTGTTCCAGATCGCGCCCAAGGGGTTGCAGGCCATCGGCACGGGCTGGATGGTCGGTCTTGGGTACTTCGGCTTTTCGATGGGCTGGATCGTCGAGCCCTTCATGGTCGACGAGGCGGCGACCGGCTGGATGGCTCCCTTCGGGCTTTTGGGTCTTGCGGGCGGACTGGCGCTGTTCTGGGCGCTTGCGTTCTGGGGGGCGGCGCATGCGACGCGGCATCCCGTGGCGGCGCTGGTGCTGGCCTGGACCGCTGCCGAACTGGCAAGGGGCTATGTCCTGACGGGCTTTCCCTGGGGGATGATCGGATACATGTGGCTGCCGGTCACGCCGATCCAATGGGTGTCGGCGATCGGGCCCTACGGGCTGACCCTGTTGAGCCTGATCGCGGCGGCGCTGTTGGCCGTGGCAATCCCGCTCCGGTCACAGGCGCCGCGCGCGCTGTCCGTCGCGCTCGGATTGACGGCGCTGGCGGTCATGTTCGGCGGAGGGGCCGCGTTGACGCCGCCGGTTCAGTCCCTCGACGGTCAACCCATCGTGCGGTTGATCCAGCCCAACGCGCCGCAGCACCTGAAATGGCGGCGGGACATGGTGCCGGTCTATTATCAGCGCCAACTGGATTACACCGCCGCTCAGACCGAGGATGGCAAGGAACCGGCCCTGATTGTCTGGCCCGAGACCGCGCTACCCATGCTCCTGCATCAGGCGGGTGATGCGCTGGGACAGATCAGCCTGTTGGCAGGTGACGCGCAGGTGGTCGTGGGTCTTCAGCGCGAGGACGAGGGCAAATGGTACAATATGCTCGCGCTGATGGGGCCGGAGGGCGACCTCAAGCAGGTCTATGACAAGTATCACCTCGTGCCGTTCGGCGAGTACATGCCCGCCGCAGAACTGTTTTCGAAGTTCAACATCCTCGGTCTCGCATCGCGGGCCGAGGGCGGATACACCCCCGGAACCGGGCCGGCCCTGCTGGATCTTGCCGGGCTGGGAACAGCCTTGCCCCTGATCTGCTACGAAGCGGTGTTTCCACAGGATGTGCATCGAGCGCCTGCGCGCCCCGATATGTTGTTGCAGATTACCAACGACGCCTGGTTCGGGGACTACAGCGGACCGTATCAGCATCTCGCTCAGGCGCGCATCCGGGCCATCGAACAGGGCTTGCCCATGCTGCGTGCCGCCAATACCGGCGTCTCTGCGGTTATTGACGGAGGCGGGCGCATACTGGCGGAATTGCCTTTGAACACCGAAGGATACGTGGATTCACCCTTGCCCCCACCCATGCCCGAGACGCTTTACAGCCGGACCGGCGATTTGCCGATGCTGGGGCTGTTGTTCCTTTGCACCGGGATCCTGCTGCAAATTGGCCGCAGGAGATCTGGTGCAGAAAGTCATTGAATATTTACCGGCACACGCGTAACGGCAGTGCTGGCCCGATCCTGGGCCAATGAACCCGTCACAACGGCTTCCTGGCGTGACGGCAGACACCAATGGAGCACCCCCATGTCCCGACAGAACTACGTTTTCACCTCCGAGTCGGTCTCGGAAGGTCATCCTGACAAGGTATGCGACCGCATTTCCGATGCGGTGCTCGATGCCTTTCTGGCCGAGGATCCGCTGGCGCGCGTCGCCTGCGAGACCTTTGCCACCACGAACCGCGTGGTCATCGGCGGGGAAGTCGGCCTGACCGACCAGGCCAAGCTGGCCGAATACATGGGCAAGGTCGAGGATATCGCCCGCGCCTGCATCAAGGATATCGGCTACGAGCAGGACAAGTTCCACCACGCGACCTGCGAGGTGACGAACCTGCTGCACGAACAGTCGGCGCATATCGCGCAGGGTGTGACGGGCGAGCGCGGTGACGAGGGCGCCGGTGACCAGGGCATCATGTTCGGCTATGCCACGAACGAGACAGAAGCGCTGATGCCCGCGCCGATCCAGTTCAGCCACGCGATCCTCAAGCGGCTGGCCGAAGTGCGCAAGGACGGCACCGAGCCGACCCTGCGCCCGGATGCGAAATCCCAGCTGTCGGTGCGCTACGAAGGCGGGAAGCCGGTGGGCGTGACCTCCATCGTTCTGTCGACGCAGCACGAGCTGGAAAGCCAGACTTCGGCTGACATCCGCGCCATCGTCGAACCCTACATCCGCGAAGTTCTTCCCGAGGGGTGGATCAGCGCGGACACCGTGTGGCACGTGAACCCGACCGGCACCTTCGTGATCGGCGGTCCCGACGGCGACGCGGGCCTGACCGGGCGCAAGATCATCGTGGACACATACGGCGGCGCGGCCCCGCATGGCGGCGGCGCGTTCTCGGGCAAGGACCCGACCAAGGTGGACCGTTCGGCGGCCTATGTCGCGCGCTACCTCGCCAAGAACATCGTCGCGGCAGGCATGGCCGACCGCGCCACGGTGCAGCTGTCCTACGCCATCGGCGTGGCCAAGCCGCTTTCGATCTACGTCGACACGCATGGCACCGGTGACGTCGATGCGGCGGCGATCGAGCTGGCGATCCCCAAGGTCATCGACCTGACGCCGCGTGGCATCCGTACCCATCTGGACCTGAACCGTCCGATCTATGCGCGCACGGCGGCTTATGGCCACTTTGGCCGCGCGCCGGAAGCCGACGGCGGTTTCTCCTGGGAGAAGACCGATCTGGTCGAGGCGCTGAAGAAGGCCGTCTGAGGGCGGCTCTCTTTTGGCAAGAGTTCGGGGCGCTCCATCGGGGCGCCCCTTTTCATTTCAGCCGATCAAGGTGATCCGGCAGGGGCCCGCGGCGCGGCGCAAGGCGTGAATGTCCTTAGCCTCCGGGTCTTCGATCCAGCCAATCGCGGAGTCGCGATCCGGGAAGGACAGAAGCACGGCGCGGCCCGGCGCGGTGCCTTCGCCTTCGAGAAGGGTAGGGGTGGTAGACATCGCCTGCGCCTTTGCCCCCCATTTTTGCAAGAGCGGCCCGGCCTGCTCGGCATAGCGTTGGAAACTGTCCGGGTCGGTGACAGTGAGGTCGACATAGGCATAGATCATTTTCTGGGCTCCTTTCGTGATGCGACATTAGAGCGATGTCTTGGCACGCGAAAACGCGTGAATGTGCGTGTCGCATGTGCAAAATTTCGTGCATGCAGCCTGATTGGACGGATCTCAGAACGGTATTGGCGCTGGTGCGCGGCGGGACGCTGGCAGCGGCGGGCGATGCTCTGGGTGTGACCTATACGACAGTGGCGCGCCGGGTGGCGCGTCTGGAAGAGGCGTTGGGCGAGACCCTGTTCGAGCGCCTGACCGACGGATACAGGCCGACGGCGACAGCGCGACTGGTGGCCGAGCGCGCGGCCGAGATGGAGGCGTCGGAGCACGCGCTGATGAGGTCCATCGCCGGTCAGGACGCGCGCCTGTCGGGCCGGTTCGTGGTGACGGCGCCGCAGCTTGTGATTGCACATGTGCTGGCACCCAGCCTGAAACGCTTTGCCGAGGCGCATCCGGCGGTAGAGCTGCATATCCGCGCGACGAACGATCTTCTGGACCTGTCGCGGAGGGAGGCGGATCTTGGTATCCGGGTCAGCCGGTCGCCGGGTGATACACTGAAAGGGTTGCGGCTGGCGGCACAGGACACCGCCTGTTTCGGCAGCGAGACCGTCGCCGAACGCATCGCGGTCGATCCCGAGGGGCCTGTCGACTGGATCCTGCATTCCGGCACAGCCGAGGTTCCCAAGGCCGCCATGGCGCAGGCGCCGGGATCGCGTGTGCGGTTCCGTTTTGACGACATGATTGCCATCGCGGCCGCCGTTCAGGCCGGGCTGGGGGTCGCGCGGATGCCGATGTTTCTCGGGCGCGCCTTGCCGGGGGTCGTGCAGGTGCCGATCCTGCCTCCGACACCCTATGCCGACATCTGGGTGGTCGGGCACCCGGACGTCTGGTCTTCGGCGAAATCGGTGGCCTTCCGGGAGGTCATCGCGGCGGATGTGAAGGCGCAGCGGACCCGTTTCGTGGCCTGATGTTGCCATGGCGCGCGGCAGGCGCTAAAGGCCCCGCCCATGACCACGTCGAACAAGCATCCCGAAGCGCCCTGGCGCAACTTCTATGGCCGCATCCGCGGCAAGACCATGCGTCCCAACCAGGTGACATTCCTGGAGGAGGACCTTGGCCCGTTGTCGCCCGGTCCGGTCGGCTGGGAGGAGAACCCCGACCGCGTGCCTCTGGATCTGACCAAGCGGTTCGACGGGCGACCCGTCTGGCTGGAGGTGGGCTTTGGCGGGGGGGAGCATCTGGTGCATCAGGCGCAGACCTACCCGGATGTGTCGATCATCGGCTGCGAGCCCTTCATGAACGCCGTGGCCATGCTGCTGACCAAGCTGCGCGACACCGGGGTGCAGAATGTCAGCGTGCACCCCGGTGACGTGCGCAACCTGTTCGACGTGCTGCCGGCGGAGTCGCTGGACAAGGCGTTCCTGTTGTATCCCGATCCCTGGCCGAAGAAGAAACACCACCGGCGGCGGTTCGTGACGCAGGAACACCTTGCGCCGCTGCATCGCGCGTTGAAGCCCGGCGCGGAGTTCCGTGTGGCGACGGACATTCCCGACTATGTCCGCCAGACGCTCGAAGAAGTGCCGCACGCGGGGTTCGAATGGCTGGCCGAAGGGCCGGGTGACTGGCGTGAACCCTGGTCGGACTGGACCAGTACGCGCTACGAACAGAAGGCCCTGCGCGAGGACCGCACGCCGCATTACCTGACGTTCCGCCGCCTCTGACCTGAGCTGCGCCGTGCGCGCGCCCAGCCGGGCGTGTGGCGCAGGCGGATGACATGCTGTACCGGCGCGGGCGGGGCCTTGCGCGCGCGGCGCAGCCGGTCGAGGCGCAGGCAGATCGCCCAGATGCTCATGGCAAGGTAAAAGCCCTGGATCATCAGGGACGGCAGGTTGAAATGCACCAGAAGCGACGTCATCACGCTGGAGGCCGCAAGGATGTTCAGCGCGTAGTAGCGTGGGCTGTCCGACATGTGCCAGCCGAGCGAGAGCATGGTGTAATTCAGCACGTAGGTCGCGGCACCAAAGACGCCATCATCGTGAACACAGCGGTGCCGTGCAGGAAATCGAGCATGATTGCCCTCCCGGAATGACTTGTCTGAAATGGTCGGACTCGTGGTCCGTGTCTTGAAATGATGGAGGTAAGGTAAGGAGCGTGGTCCGGGGCGCAAGGGCGCAGATACATCGGGCAAGGAATACCGGACCGGCGGGAGTGGACGGCAGGCATTGTGCGCGCTATCAGGCGGCGACCTATTTGCAGGAGAGCCCGATGTCCGGCCACGGCACGCCCATCCCGATGACCTCCCACCGCGCAGGCCCGCTGACGGGCGAGGCGCATGTTCCGGGCGACAAGTCGATCTCCCACCGTTCGCTGATCCTTGGCGCGATGACGGTCGGAGAGACGAAGGTGACCGGCCTGCTCGAAGGGCAGGACGTGCTGGACACGGCGAAGGCGATGCAGGCCTTTGGCGCGCAGATCGAGAAGACTGGCGACACATGGCATGTGCATGGCGTGGGCGTCGGCGGCTTCCTCGAGCCGGAGAACGTGATCGACTGCGGCAACTCGGGCACCGGGGTGCGGCTGATCATGGGCGCGATGGCGACCTGCCCGATCACCGCGACGTTTACCGGGGATGCCTCACTGAACAAGCGGCCAATGGCGCGGGTGACCGATCCGCTGGCGCTCTTTGGCGCGCAGTCCTATGGGCGTTCGGGCGGGCGGCTGCCGATGACCATCGTCGGTGCGCGTGACCCGATGCCGGTGACCTATACGACGCCGGTGCCCTCGGCGCAGGTGAAATCCGCCGTGCTGCTGGCCGGTCTCAACGCCCCGGGCGAGACGGTGGTGATCGAACGCGAGGCGACGCGCGACCATTCGGAGCGGATGCTGGCGGGCTTCGGTGCGACGATCTCCACTGAGGACACGCCGGAGGGTCGCGTCATCACCCTGAAGGGCCGTCCCGAGTTCACGCCGCAGACCATCATCGTGCCGCGCGACCCTTCTTCCGCCGCCTTTCCGGTCTGCGCCGCGCTGCTGGCCGAAGGCTCGGACGTGCTGGTGCCCAACATCGGCCTTAACCCGACGCGCGCCGGGCTGTTCTTTACGCTGCAGGAGATGGGCGCAGACCTGACCTTTGAGAACATCCGCGAAGAGGGGGGCGAGCCGGTGGCCGACCTGCGCGCGAAGTTCTCGCCGAACATGAAGGGTATCGAGGTCCCCGCCGAGCGTGCCGCGTCGATGATCGACGAATACCCGGTGCTGTCCGTGGTCGCGGCCTTCGCGGAAGGAAAGACCCACATGCCTGGCGTCAAGGAACTGCGCGTCAAGGAAAGCGACCGCATCGACGCGATGGCCAAGGGCCTGCGCGGCGCGGGCATCACCGTGGAGGAGGGCGAGGACTGGTGGACGGTGCATGGTCGTGGCTTTGGCGACGTGCCGGGCGGCTTCACCGCCGAGACGCATCTGGACCACCGCATTGCCATGTCCTTCCTCGTGATGGGTCTGGCGACCAACGCGCCCATGTCGGTGGATGACGGCCAGCCGATTGCGACGTCCTTCCCGATCTTCGAGACCCTGATGGCCGACCTCGGTGCGCGGATCGAACGCACATGAAGGCGAGGGGCTATACGCTCCTGTCTGCTGCCGTGGCGGCTTTGTACTGCGTGATGGCCTTCTGGACTCTGCCGGAAATCGCCGATCAGGCTGCGGGGTTGCTCCCCTTTGACCTGCGCCCCTTCGGTTATTCGCCGGAAGAGGCGCAGAGTTTCCTCGACGCGCTGAGCGCCGAGGGGCGCGCCTATTACGCGCTGATCCAGCACAGGCTGGATCTGGTCTTTCCGCCACTGCTCGCGCTGTGGCTCTGCCTGTCGGCGCGAAAGCTGTTTGCCGTCCGGGTTGCCTTTGCGATCTGCGTGGTGGCGGTTGTCGGCATGGCGGCGGATCTTGGTGAGAACCACTTCGTCGGTGAACTGCTGAAGCGGTTCGACGCTGAAACGGTCCGACTTGCCTCGCGTCTGACCGTGGTGAAATCCGTCTCGGCGACGCTGTGCCTGCTGGCTGTGCTGTGGGGGTTCTTCGGGCATCTTCGCGCCTCGCGGGACGGCTGAGGCTTTTCCTTTGCGTCGGGCGTTGCTAAGCAGCAGGCCCGAGTACGGAGAACGACATGAGCTTTGCAGTGGCCATTGATGGACCGGCAGCCAGCGGCAAGGGTACGATCGCGCGTGCCGTCGCGGCGCATTTCGGGTTCCTGCACCTGGACACCGGGTTGCTGTATCGCGCTGTCGGGCGGCAGATGCTGGACGGTGTGCCTGCCATCAAGGCCGCCGAGACGCTGACCCCCGACCGGTTGAACGATCCGTCCCTGCGCACCGCCGAAGTCGCGCAGGCCGCATCCAAGGCGGCGGCCATCCCGGCGGTGCGCGCCGCGCTCGTGGATTTCCAGCGTGCCTTTGCCCGCCGTGATGGCGGTGCCGTTCTGGACGGCCGTGACATCGGTACGGTGATCTGTCCCGATGCCGAGGCCAAGCTGTTCGTCATTGCCTCGCCCGAGGTCCGCGCCCGCCGCCGCTGCGCCGAATTGCGTGGCAAGGGCGACGAGGTGACAGAGGCGCAGGTGCTCGAAGACCTGCGCGTGCGGGACGAGCGCGACATGAACCGTCCCGACGCACCGCTGAAGGCTGCAAAGGACGCGGTGACACTGGACACGACGGATATGAGCATCGAGGACGCTGTGCAGCAGGCAATTGCCCTCATCAACCAGCTGCGCGCCAGATGATCCGAACCTGACAGAGCAGAATATCCGCCCCGTCTTCTGCCGCCCCGTCTTCTTCCGCCCTGTCTTCTTTGGTTTCGAAAATACCTCGGGGTCCGGGGCAGAGCCCCGGCGCGCCCCGACCCGCGCAGGATCAGGCCAAATGCGTCAACGACGCTTCAACGTGTCGCCGTAGGCGATCTTGGGCGACAGCTCCACGATCCGCTCGAAATCCGCCTCCGGGTTCTCGACACGGGCGGCGATGATCTCGGCGGCCTTGGTGCCGATCTCGGTGCGGCAGGCGTCCATTGTCGCCAACTTGCGCGGCAGTCCGTCGAGCAATTCCACGCCGTTGAACCCTGCCAGACCCACCTGTCCCGGCACGTCGACGCCTGCATCAAGACAGTGCATGAGGCCACCCGCAGCAATCATGTCGTTGGAGTAATACAGGAAATCCAGCTCCGGTTCCCGCTCCAACATAGCCTTGGTCATTTCGCGGCCCTTCGCCAGAGCCGATCCGCCGGAATAGAACTCGTGCTCGGCGATCTCGACGCCCTCCTTGGCCAGCGCCTCGGTGAAGCCTTCGAAGCGTTTGCGGGCGCGGTGATCCAGCGGCATCTTGGTGCCCATGAAGCCGATCTTCTGGTAACCCTGCTTGAGGATCGCCTTGGCCATCTCGCGGCCCGCGCGACGGTGCGAGATGCCCACGGCGCAGTCGATCGGCGTGCCGTCGGTGTCCATGATCTCGACCACGGGGATGCCGCTGGCCTTCAGCATGGCGCGCGCGGCATCGGTGTGTTCCAGACCCGCGACAATCACGCCGGAGGGGCGCCAGGACAGCATCTCGTACAGGACGCGCTCTTCCTTTTCCGGGAGGTAGTCGGTGACGCCCACGACGGGCTGCAATTCCGTATTCTCAAGCACTTTCGAGATGCCGGACATGACTTCGGGGAACACCATGTTGCGCAAGCTGGGGATGATGACCGCCACGAGGTTCACCCGCTGCGAGGCCAGCGCACCGGCGATCTTGTTGGGCACGTAGCCGAGGGCCTTGGCCGCTTCCAGCACCTTTTCGCGGGTGGCCTGGCTGACATCGCCCCGGTTGCGCAGCACGCGGCTGACGGTCATTTCGGATACGCCCGAAGCTTCGGAAACGTCACGCAGGGTAAGCGGGCGGTGATCGTCGGATGTCACGTCTGCCAAGTCCTTCTTCTGAGTTTCTTTCACGATATGCCGCGCGCGCGTAAATGCGCAAGCAGTGCAAGACAGTTGGCGCATGATGTGTGCGCATTGGCGGTGACAAGCCCTGCGCGATGCGCTAGGACCGGACGCGTGCGGTCCCGTGGCTCAACTGGATAGAGCAGCCCCCTCCTAAGGGGCAGGTTACAGGTTCGAGTCCTGTCGGGATCGCCATTTCCCCGCCAAAAAGTCCGAGAAAGCTTATTAGTGCGCAAACGACGGCATACGTCTGCGCAAGGGCGGTCAGGCAGGCTTTGTTGCACCAATCGGAGCTTGACTGCACTTCCCCTTTCCCCGGACGGACTTAGCCTCCGACCTGAGTGACAGGTATGCCAAGAACTGTGTACTTGTTGAGGAGGGTCAGGCGGATTTGCATTGCAAATCGCCTGCCGGGCAATGGGACGGCACAGGGGGATGAAATCCGGCACCGCCCCATCCCGCCCGACCGGTTGCAGCAGGCTCTCAACGAAACCCGTGGTTTGCCGCAGCGGCAAGCCAAACAGGATTTTCAAGGTCAGACGGGTCTGGATCGCCGCATCGCTGAACTCCTGCCGCCGACCGCGCTTGCCGTTCGGCGGCGGCACCCAAGCCATCCAGGAAGCAAACCAGATCGACAGCGATCCGCGACGCTTCAGGCTGTCATTGCAAGCCGACCAGTTCATGATCTTGTACTTCGTAGGGGCCCAACTGCTCATGACCTCCAGCTATCATGCTGGATTCGCGAGATGAATCCCTACCGGGATTTGTGCACCAAGCCCCAACGACTCCGCATTCCTGGTGCGGTGTCAAATTTCGTGACCTGCCCCCTGCCGGTCCCTCATTCATAACGAGATTCTGCAGGTTGGATTTGGGTATTCGGCTTCATCGTCTTGCGCAAGCGCGCCGGGCGCGGAGGCCTCAAATTGCTCAAGCGCTCGGCGCGCTTGCTATGGCGTCAGGTTTCCCAGGGATGAGTGCAGCCTGACCGTGTTGTGGTCGTAGCGCCACAGGGCCAGCTTACGTCGCGCGTCATCGAGACTGTCGAAGATCTCCTCGTTCAGAAGCTCGTCGCGCAAGCTGCCGTTGAAGCTTTCGATGAAGGCGTTTTGCTGCGGCTTGCCGGGATCGATGTAATGCCACGGCACGGTGTTCTCGTCGGCCCATTTCAGGATGGCCCGGCTGGTGAACTCGGTGCCGTTGTCGCTGACAATGCAGCCGGGCTTACCATAGATCCGGATCAAGGCGCTGAGTTCCCGGGCGACCCGTGCGCCGGAAAGACTGGTGTCCGCTACAAGGCACAGGCATTCCCGCGTGCAGTCGTCGATCACGGCGAGGATCCGGAACTTACGCGAGGCACCGAAGCTGCCGGATACGAAGTCCAGCGACCAACACGCGTTGACGCTCGCAGTGGCTGGCATTGGTGTCCTCGTGCCGCGCGCCCGTTTCCGGCCTCGCCGCCGCTTCACGGACAGCCCTTCCTCGCGGTAGATCCGGTAGAGCTTCTTGTGGTTCATGATCATACCCTTCCGCTCCAGAAGGACGCCGATCCGGCGGTAGCCGAATCTGCGCCGCTCGCCGGCGATGTCCTGCATTTCTTCGCGGATTTCGGCACTGTCCGGCGGGCGTTCTCGCCGGACTGTCTTGGGATCGACACCAACCAGCCTGCAGGCCCGGCGCTGCGAGATGTCATGATCCCGCATCACCCGAAGCGCCGCGTCTCGCCGCTTGGTCAATGTCGTCAGTTCTTTCCCAGCAGGTCTTTCAAGACGACGTTATCCAGCATGGTTTCGGCCAACAGGCGCTTCAGCTTGGCGTTCTCATCCTCGAGCGCCTTCAGCCGCGCAGCCTCGGAAACCTCCATCCCGCCATACTTGGCCTTCAGTTTGTAGAACGTCGCCGTGCTCAGGCCGAGTCTGCGGCACACCTCCGCAGTCGGCATTCCGGCCTCCTGTTCCTTGATCATCCCGATTATCTGCGCCTCGGTGAAACGGCTCTTTCGCATAAGTCTGCTCCTTCAGAGTTGGCGCAGACTCTACATCACAGTGAGGGATTTCGCGGAGGGCTGGTCAATCTGAACTTTTCCCAATGCGCGCTCGTTGCAAAAACTTGAATCATCACTGTGGGCGTAAAGTCAAAAAATCACTATAATCCGTTGAGATTATAGGGCTTTTTATGGCTCCGGCGGTAGGGGGCTCACCGCGCAGCCAAGCACCTTTGATTCCAAAGGAAATTCCGACACGACCGTGCACCGGCTTCGGGCGGACTCCAAGATGTGCCCAGAGTCGTGGCGTACTTCGGGCATCAATTCAAGCACCAAGGAGAAGTCTTGTTTGTACGGCTCCGGCTCGGCCACTGACAACACTTGTATCCAGCCAGGGGTGACCAATCCCCGCCGCTTCGGCGACCGAATCCCGTGACATGCAGCGTCCGTACCTCCTACAAGTGTCGCAACAAGACGACTGGGGACGACCATGGACGAATTGAAGCTCGATCTCGAGCACTTCTACGGCATTCGCCGTCTCGAGCACACGTTCAACTTCACTGACTGCCAAGCAGCGGCTCTCTATGCCCCGAACGGCGCCATGAAATCGTCTCGGGCGAAGACATTCCAAGACAGCGCTGACGGGAAAAAGTCTTTAGATCGGATGTTCCCCGATCGGACAACGAAGCGTTTGGTCGTCGACGAGAACGATAAAGAACTTGATCCTCAGTCTATCCTGGTTGTTCGCCCATATGACGAGGAGTTCGGGCCCGGTGCGAATACCTCGACGCTCCCGACTTGCCCCCCGCGAAATCCCTCACCGTAATGTAGAGTCTGTGCCAACTCTGAAGGAGCAGACACATGCGAAAGAGCTGTTTCACCGAGGCGCAGATTATCGGGATGATCAAGGAACAGGAGGCCGGGATGCCGACGGCCGAAGTGTGCCACAGGCATGGCCTGAGCACCGCCACGTTCTACAAGCTGAAGGCCAGGTATGGCGGCATGGACGTGTCCGAGGCCGCGAGGCTAAGGGCGCTGGCGGACGAGAATGCCAAGCTCAAACGCCTATTGGCCGATACCATGCTTGACAATGTCGTCTTGAAAGACCTGCTGGGAAAGAGCTGACGACATTGACGAAGCGGCGAGACGCGGCGCTCCGGGTGATGCGGGATCACGATATCTCGTAACGCCGGGCGTGCAGGCTTGTCGGTGTCGATCCGAAGACAGTCCGGCGTGAACGCCCGCGGGATTGCACCGAGATCCGCCAAGCGATGCAGGAGATCGCCGCCACGCGGCACAGGTCTCGGCTACCGCCGGATCGGCGTCCTGCTGGAACGCAAGGGCATGATGATGAACCACAAGAAGCTGTATCGCATATACCGCGAGGAAGGCCTTTCGGTGAAGCGACGGCGAGGCCGGAAACGGGTGCGCGGCACGAGGGTGCCGATGCCGGTTGCCGCGTGGCCCAACGCACGCTGCTCGTTGGACTTCGTGTCCGACAGCTTCGGCGCGTCGCGGAAGTTCCGGATCCTGGTGGTGATCGACGACTGCACCCGGGAGTGCCTGTGCCTCGTCGCGGACACCAGCCTGTCAGGCGCACGGGTTGCCCGGGAACTCAGCGCCCTGATCCGGATCTACGGAAAGCCCGGCTGCATTGTCAGCGATATCAGTACCGAGTTCACCAGTCGGGCCATCCTGAAATGGTCCGACGAGAACAAGGTGCCGTGGCACTACATCGACTTAGGCAAGCCGCAGCAAAACGCGTTCATCGAGAGCTTCAATGGCAGCCTGAGGGACGAGCTACTGAACGAGGAGATATTCGACAGCCAAGACGATGCGCGGCGTAAGCTGGCCCTTGTGGCGCTATGACTACAACACGGTCAGGCCGCACTCATCTCTGGCCAACCAGACACCGCTGCAAGCGCGCCGAGCGCTTGAGCAATTTGAGGGCTCGGCGCCCGGCGCACTTGCGCCAGACGGCGAAGCCGAATACCCAATCCCAACCTGCAGACTCTCATTATGAGTGAGGGACCAGCAGGGGGCAGGTCACCGTCACGGTCCGATTGTCGGGGAGAAGCTCAGCGCATCAGTAGCGAACCGGACCGTCGTCGGAGCTCCACCAGTTCTGGGCCTTCTCTTCGCGTCGATCTTGGGTCACTTCCCATGCGATGCGCTTACGTAGGCGATTTGCCCGATCGGCGGGCGTCTCGTGCTGACGTCGCTTGGATTCGGCAAGGAATCTGTTGAGGGCTTCGAGTCGGTTCGCGCCGCGCGGATTCTCTTTGTAGCGGCTTCGGGCTTCGGCGGTAGCTTCATCTAACTCGGCCGGTGTCATAAGATGCGCGGATCCGGCCCGCAACGCGGGCCGAAACCTGAGTTTCATGATGTCCTCGATGTCGGCGATGTCGGTAAGTTTGGGCTGCATTTGTCTCTACTTCGATTTGGAATGTTCCGCCCGGCCGATTGGTCAGGCGCTCGTGGTTTCATTTTTGGCCGCAGGAGGCATAGAGCTTGATCCTTGCATGAGAGGACCGCGCGGCAGTGGCTGCGCGCTCCAGAATCTCGATGGGGAAATACCAGCGGCCGGAGTTGCTGCCCTTGCCACTGTAGATCTTTTCGCCGTGGCCTTCGCTGCGCATAGCGGCGACGACGCGCCGGGACAGACCGCACTCGTGAGCGTAGAAACGGGTATTCGTGTTCCCTCGCACCGGCCTCGGTTCCGTGGCCCGCGCCGCCGCTTGCATAAGGTCGACCTGCTGATCCGACGGCAGTTTGGCGATGGCCTCGGCTTTGTCTTGGTTTGTCATTTCGTCTTACCTCTTGTTGCCGGGAAGGGGTTCCGGCCTCGCTTGCCCCTTCCAATAGAAGATGGATCCGATGCCGACGTCACGGAAACGAAGTAGGGCGGAGAATGCGATCTTGGGAAGAAAACGCGTGCGGATGGCGGTCAGTTGCACTTGTTCCGGTGTCTCGATTGGTTGATCCGTTCATGCGATGCTTTATCCCTTGAAGAACTGGACCACTCTCAACCGGAGTTCCGTCCATGCTTGAGGAGGCTGCGAGAGGATCCGAAGATGAACTGCGTCGACCAAGGTACCGAGTTCGTCTTCAAGGACCTCAATCTTTCTTCCTATCAGGAAGGGGTCGTACTCGACTCCTCCCTCCCTGTTGGTGAAGCCGACTAACAATGCCTACATCCAAGCTTTTGATTTCCAAACGGAACTGACCAGGGAAGGTACCAGATTTCCATTGAGAATTGACCCATGTGACCGTCCTCCCGAGCGCACTGAGCGACGGGGGCAATGGAGTGATGCACATGGGACTACTGAATGTCATACGGAAGATGGCGCTGCGGCAGCAGTTGCCCATCCGTGAGATCGCGCGCCGGACAGGCCTGTCGCGGAACACGATCAAGAAGTACCTGAAGGCCGGTACCGTGGTGCCGAAGTTCACGGTGCCGGAGCGACCCAGCAAGCTCGATCCTTTCGCAGACAAGCTTGCGGCGTGGCTGAAGACTGAAGCCTCGAAGTCGCGCAAGCTGCGCCGCCCGCTGACGCATCTTCATGCCGATCTGGTCGCTCTTGGGTACACTGGTTCCTACAACCGTGTGGCCGCGTTCGCCCGGGAATGGCGCATGGAACGTCAACGCGAGCAGCAGACGACGGGGCGTGGTGTTTTCGTGCCGCTGTCGTTCCGGCCGGGAGAGGCCTTCCAGTTCGATTGGAGCGAGGACTACGCGGTGATCGGGGGCGAGAGGACCAAGCTGCAGGTCGCGCACATCAAGCTGTCGCACAGCCGCGTCTTTCTGGTCCGCGCCTATCTCCTACAGACACACGAGATGCTGTTCGGTGCTCACCGGCACGCCTTCCGAGTGTTCGGCGGCGTTCCTTACCAGTCAGAGGGGCGAGTTCCGGGTGTACGAGCTTGATCTTCAAACAAGGATACATTTTTTTCGATTAGAGCTCGGCCGATTCGGTCCCAGTATCGGCATTGGACTGCAGTGAAACTTGGACTGGCAATCCCCGTCGCTTGCTTCGTCCGCGGTGTTCAAGCATTAGTAATTACGAGAGATTTGAGAAGGGCTACATCGTGACACATGCTTCACCACAGGTTCTCAAGTTCGAAAGGGAAATCCGGGATCGTAAGTCGAACTATGACAACCTTGATCAGGTTAAAGCGGCGGTCAGAGAAAACCTCGAGAGTTGGGGAATGAGTTTCACCGAGCAAATGATCTCGGACCTCGACGATGCAGTGCAGAGGGTGCGAGCGACGGAGCAGGATGTCGTTATCCTCCGGAAGAACTCCATAATCTCGGATCGGGAGAAATGGTACGACGGTCCTCGAGGCAATGATCGTCATTGGCCCGCGCTCCACGCCTATCTGCTGAACACGAAGGGCTGGGCCGAAGCAACGATCCGGTCGCTGGATGAAGCGTCCAATGAAGTGGTTTCACTCCTCGACAATCCCACTAAGGATCAGTTTCGATGCCGTGGGCTTGTCGTCGGCTATGTCCAATCCGGAAAGACCGCCAACATGACGGCCGTGATGGCGAAGGCCGTCGATGCTGGCTACAACCTGATCATTGTACTGGGCGGCGTGACAAACAAGCTTCGGAAGCAGACCCAAGATCGCTTTGCCAAGGACGTTGTTGGGAGGCACAGGCACCTGTGGGAGCTGTATACCACCAGCGACGAAACTGGAGACTTCAGCCACCCTGCCAACGGCGCTTTCACGATGCCGCATGAGGGTCATGCGCAGCTCATCGTGATGAAGAAAGAGGTCAGCCGCCTCCGTGCCCTACGTAAGACGATTAGGAAGACCCCGAAGATCGTCATGGACAAGCTGAAGGTTCTGCTGATCGATGACGAATGCGATCAGGCGTCCGTCAATTCTTCGAGGGGGGATTTCGACATGACCCGGATCAACGAGGCGATCCGGCAAGTCTTGGCCGAGCTACCGGCAGTCTCGTATGTCGGGTATACCGCTACTCCGTTTGCGAATGTCTTCATCGATCCGTTCCCGTTCAATCAAGAGGAACTGGACGATCTGTATCCTGCCGACTTTATCACGGCGCTCGAGAAGCCAATCGGTTACTTCGGGGCGGCAGAAGTATTCGGAAGCGACTCGGCCGAAGAAGAGGACGACGGTCGCGACATGGTGCGGCTGCTTGCCAAGGACGACCCGGACCTGATCCGACCGACCAGAAACGACGAGAAGGAAAGCTTCCGTCCGATCATGACGGCAAGCCTCGAGAACGCGATCATGTGGTTCCTCGCCAGTTGCGCGATCCGGCGGTCACGTGGGCATCAGGACAAGCACATGTCGATGCTGGTTCACTCGTCGCAGTATGTTGCCCAGCACGACTACATGTCCGACCTGATCAGAAACTGGATCGAAACGCATGGCCCCGACATCGTTTCCGGTTCCGGAGAGACAGGCGTACGGTTCGACTCGCTTTTCCTTGACGAGGTCGAGCGCACGGCGCCGCCGGGCGCGGACCGGATTCCAGAGAGTCTCGAGACCGTCCGTGACTATCTGCCGGATGTTCTGGACGCGCTGACCTTCCCGGTCGAAAACGGAAAAAGCGATCGCCGGCTCGACTACGAGAACGGTCCCGTCACCTGCATCGTGGTCGGAGGCACGGTCCTGGCGCGCGGCCTGACTCTCGAGGGTCTGACAGTGTCCTATTTCCTGAGGACCTCGAAGCAATACGATACGCTTCTGCAGATGGGGCGCTGGTTTGGATACAGGCCCGGCTATGACGACCTTCCGCGGCTGTGGACGACCGCGGATCTGATCGCGAACTTCCGGGCGCTGGCGCGAATCGAAGAGGAGATCCGGGAAGACATCGCCGAATACAACACCCGCAATCTGACGCCGATGCAATTCGCCGTTAAGGTCCGGTCGATTCCCGGCATGGCCATCACGTCGGCGGCAAAGATGAAGCATGTCCATCGCACCAGCATGAGCTACGATGGTCAGCATGTTCAGACGATCCGCTTCGATCACAGGAAGGCGGACGTTCTGAGAGGTAACTGGCGCGCTGCAGCAAACCTTGTCGACGCCTGCATCGAGGAAGCCGGGACGAGATCGAATGAGAATAGCCACGTGCTCTTTCGGGAGGTGCCATTCGAAGCGATCCGGAGCTACTTCGTTGCAACCGAAATCTGCAACGAGCACATGGATCTGAAAAAGCCTCATCTTCTCGGCTATCTTGACGAGATGGGAGAGACATTGGGACCTTGGAACGTAGCTGTCATGCAACCTCGGAGCGACACGAGATCCACGCGGGAACTCGGTGAACTCGGGCAGGTCGGGACGATACGTCGTTCGCGGCTGGAGGCGTCCCCGGATCACTACGCGGACATAAAGGCGCTCATGTCCAAACGAGACGTCCTTGTCGATGCGGAGCCCAAACGCATCGCTGATTTCAACGGCAAGGAAGACTGGACGAACCTGAAGTCCCTTCGGCCCAAGGTGCCATTGCTGCTGCTTTACCCGATCGATGCCAAATCTCCACCGAAGGGGCCAGCGAAGACGCGTGTTCCTCTCGACGCGGTCGAGGATGTCATGGGGTTCGGTATCGTCTTTCCGGGGCAGAAGGATCGCGCGGGCGGCTACTTCGCTGTGGAACTGGATGCACCGGCCGCGGATCAATTCGAAGAGGACGAGTTGGAGGAAATCGGCGAACCGCGGGAGCCACAGGATGCCTGACGGCGCACGGGAGTTCTGGAGCCGTTTGAGGTCGACCGGTGGTGCTGACGGACGGCTTGAGGTTCCGACTCTGACCACCGGCGTAGAGACGGGATACGGTCCGGCTCTGTATGCCGTGGGGCCGGATGGCGAGCCGCGCCTTCTTGTTCCGTTCGGCAGAAGACCCCCGCCGAAGGATCTGGGGTCGGGGCCGAACCTCTTCGCCGGTATCAGCACGTTCACGATGGACGGAAGCTCGGTGTCCTTCATCGACTTGATGGTTTCGGAGCGGAAACTCGACAACGTCTTCGCGGAGCTCGCAGGTGAAATCCTGATCAGGCTTCGCGACGGGCAGGCACCTGCCAAGGCCGTGTCGGGAACGATATCGGATTTCCGGGCACTGCTGATGGGCCGGGGCCGCAAGGACCCGTCGTCGGCAGAGGTCATGGGGCTGGTCGGCGAGTTGCTGATCCTGAAACGGATAGTGGATCTGAAGCCTGGCGCCATTTCATCGTGGACTGGGCCCTTTGGCCAGCGACACGACTTCCGGAGCGGTGATCGTGCGCTGGAGGTGAAGACATCAGGACGCGCGGATGCCGGGCATCTGGGCATCAACGGGATACTGCAGCTCGATCCGCCGGAGGGGGGAACACTTTTTCTGACGCACGTTCGGCTGGAAAGGGCGGAGGAGGGTACTCTGTCTGTATGCGGTCTGTGCAAGTCGATCATTGAGGCTGGTGCCGACTCCCAAATTCTGACCGAGGCTCTGGGCAAGCTTGGGTGCGACTCGCCTGATGACGACAGGTGGAACCGCACGCGTTTCTCTTTCGAAGGCTTGGACATCTATCGGGTCGAGCCAGGATTTCCGCGACTGACGCCCGATGATTTCGCGGACGGTGTCTTGCCGGCCGGTGTCGCGAAGCTTTCTTATGAAATTGATCTTTCGCATGCTCGTGACTTCCTTGTTCCTCACGAGGATATGGAGAAGTTGCTGAAAGGATTTCCGGAATGAAGTCTATGGAGCTTTACAGCGAACCTTTCGCCACGACGGGAAATATTACTGGCGAAGGCTTCAGACGGCTTCTCGGGCGGCCGGCGCTCGGGCTTCTACAGACGGTCATCCGCGAAGCGTTGCAGAACTCGATGGATGCCACGCTACCGGACCAAGGCCCGAAGGTTATGCTGCGAAGCCGGGTTCTACAGGGCGAGCAATTCGCTGCTCTTCGGGAGCACGTATTCGCGGAAATTCCGAAGGACGCCGACGCTGCTCTTTTTCAGGAGGAACTGATGGGAGAAAGCCTCGAGGTCTTCGAGATCGCTGATTTCGGGACAAGCGGGCTTTCGGGGCCAACCCGAGCGGACCTGGTGGCGGATGGGCCTGAAGATCCGGATTTCGTGAATTTCATGCGGAATGTCGGCGCCGCCCGCGACACCCATCAGGGCGGTGGAACATATGGTTACGGGAAGACGTCACTTTATGCGTTAAGTCGACACTCGACAATTCTCGTCGACAGCCAGACGAGCTGCGACGGCCTTCCGGTTCGCAGGCTGATGGCATGTCGCCTCGGCAGAACCTTCGCGGCAATTGAAGGTGACGTTCGGAAGCGATTTACTGGTAGACACTGGTGGGGAAGTCTCGACGATACATGCGGAGTGGAGCCGTTCTCCGGGGACAAAGCAATTCAGCTGGCAGGCTTGCTCGGTCTGCCCGAACGAAGCGCCGAAGCGACAGGGACGACGATCATGATCGTATCGCCCCGCCTCGATGAGGACGACGACGAGGATGAGCGACTCCCGGTCGGTCCGCATCTGCTCGAGACCGTCCTTTGGAATTTCTGGCCGAGGATGTGCAGGGACACGCCGAGTCATCGGAAGCTCTCGGTTTCCATCGACGTGGAAGGAGAGGACATCCACGTTCCCGATCCGGAAGACTATCCGCCGCTCGATCATTTCGCCAAGGCGCTTTCGGAGATCAGGTCAGGTGGCGGCCAGACCGTCCGCAGCCAGCGTCCGGCCATGGATCTGGGCCGGATTGCCATGGTCAAGGGATTGCGCTCCGATCGACATCCAGCCTCGTTGCGTGCTGACAGCCCTTTCCCGAAACAGGCAAGCCACATCGCGTTGATGCGGCCGGTCGAGCTGGTCGTCAAGTATGTCGAAGGCGAAGCGTTCTCGGATGCACGGTTCGAATGGGGGGGCGTTTTCGTCTGCTCAGATGACGACGCGGTCGAAGCGGCATTCGCCGACGCCGAACCGCCAGCGCACGACGACTGGATCCCCGACAACCTCCCCAAAGGACGCTCGAAGACCTTCGTGAACGTAGGGCTGAATCGAATCAACCAGGCCGCGCGGACATTTGCCAATCCCTTGTCCGCTTCGGGGCAGTCGGAAGAAAGGGGATATTCCCTCGCGGCCACAGCGACGCTCATGGGCCGGTTGTTGGAGGGGGGATCGGCCAAGGGCCCCGGCCGCCGATCCGGAGGCGGCGGAAGCGGAACGACGAAACGGACAAGAGTATCTTCGCCTCGCTTCTCACACTTGGAAATCGATGCCGGGCGGAAGATTGCCGTCTTCGAAGCGGATCTGTCGAACGACGGACGATCAACGAACCTTGTCCTGAGGGCCGTGCCGCACTTGGTCATGGACGGGGGTATCGCATCTCCGGATGATGTGGACGTCGGCTTTACCGGGCAGGTCCTCGACCTCACCGTCGCGGATGCGACTGAGCCGGGCGAGAGCATGGCAATCGGCACCATGGCGGGCAAGGTCGTCTGCAGGGTGCCCGTGCCAGACGAGGCGGCCATCGGGCTGCGGCTGTCGCTCGAGGAGGCGAATGCATGAACCAGCGTGTTGCATTTCCATTCAGCCGTCTCGACGCGGCCGCGGTCGGGTTCGCGGGGTGGCGGATCGGCGATCCGGGCGAACCTCTGGTGCCGGCCACCGATATCTTTGAAGGCTGGGATTATGAACGGGACTTGGAGGTGGGTGCCCGTTTCGAGATCGATTTCGACCGGGCGGCGGTGCAGCTCGGCATTCCGCTCGATCAGCTTTCGATGGCCCTTGTCCTGAAAGCCGGAACCGGCTCGGGGAAGATGCCCAGAAGAATGGACCGGATCCAGACGCGAAAGCTTGTGCCTTCCGTACCCGAATTCGAGGTCCGTGCTGTCGTGACCGGATCGCGCTTGTCCGGGCGCCTTCTGCTGGAGGCCGGGATCGTTCTGGATGCAGAGCCTGCCAGTCCCGGTGCGCTTTCGCCGGCAATGCCGGGCGCCAGACTCTGGACTGAGCGCAAGGACATTCTGCTCGAGGATGGTGGAGCGGCACGCTTCCCACTCGAGACCATTAGTTTCGCGTCGGCATTCGCCGGCCAGCCGCATGCTTCGGCACCTTGGTACGTGCATTGGCGCAGCGGCTTACTCGACGCCGACTTCGGAGGTGCCGTGCGAGTCTACGTGAACGCCGACATGACGGAACTTTGCGAACGCTTCGTTGCGGGCGATCCGGCGACGGTCCAGGCTGTGCTGGGAGATGTGATGTCTCAAATGATTGAGAATGTTGTCGGCATGCCCGATTGCGACGAGGCGCTCTCGCACTGCGTTGAGGGCTCGGTGGGGGATCAGGTCAGGAACTGGCTGGACATGGCGTTCCCTGGGCAGTCCCTCAACAAGATCAGGGCGGAGTTGACCGGTGCTCCGGGACGTTTCCGCGCAACAATCATGGCTGCTGCACAGGTCGGAGAAGGTGAATGACACGTGTCCTGCTATTGCCTCGCCTGAACGAGCTGGGCGTGATGAGGATCATCGATGACGTCGGGAGCGAGATGCCGACCGTGAAAGAGGCGCTCGACATTCTCGATGAACATTCTTCCTTCCTTTGGTTCGCCCCCAGCGGGGGATCGGTCAGTGCCAAATCCGCTGTCGATATTGCCCGGGACATCAGGCAGATCGCGGAAAGGCACGGTTTTCCGGAAAACTCCGACCAGAAGTCGCGCTCTGCATTCGACACGGAGGTGACCACCTGGCTCGGCGGTCAGGAGATCCTTTCGACGGGCGAGGCCTTGAGGGACGACGTCTGGGCTTTCCTGTCGTCGGCGCTTCTGGCCGATGTCGTCTCTTGGCGGTTCCCTGAGCGCAACCGGGAGCGCTTCCAAGGCGGCGTGCGCAACGCGTTCCAGAGACTCTGGATCCGTGGGGTCACCCTCGATCTTGGCCCCGACGCGGCCGACAGGTGGCAGTTGGTGCACGCCCTGAGTGAAGACGCGATGGTTCAGATCTTCGAGCGCGCATCGCTTGCCGGGGACTGCAAGCTGGCGCGGGCCGTTGCGTCAGCCTGGAAGGTGACATCCGAGCGGATTGGCCGCGGGCGCATGGAGGACGTGATGCGTGCGGCGACGAAGATGGTCAGGCTGCGCAACGAGATCATTGATCTCGGGGAGTTGGAGCAGTCGGTGCTGACACGGGAGATCGAGAAGATCTTCTTTCGCGTGGCAGGCGTGACGGGCGACCTCCCCACAAAACGTCCGTTGGCAACGGTGGGCAGCTGAGCCGCAACCTTAGGCATTAAATCGGGCTCAACCGAGGAGCCGCAGGACGGCCTTCGCGATCTGATAGGCGAGGTAGGGGGGAACAGCGTTTCCGACCTGATGATACTGCATCGTCCGCGGACCGCAGAAGAAGTAGTTGTCGGGAAAGGTCTGAAGCCGAGCAGCTTCTCGCACAGTGAGAGAGCGGCATTGGCCAGGGTCAGGATGGATGAAATAGTGTCCGTCCTTGGATATATGGCTCGTCACTGTCGTCGATGGACGCGTTGCGACCTGTGTTCGGAAGCGGTCCGCAAAGTCTCCTGAGCCACGGTTTCGATGCTCGGGCTGCAGGAACTCTGGAAACTGTGAGAGTTTCGGTGCCCGGTCATGAACACGCGAGTATGCCGCCGAGAACAGATATCGGCCCAAGTCTGCGGGAATGTGCCCCCGGGTCTCGTGATGAAGCGTCACAGCGAGTGTGTCGTCCAGCAGCCAGTCGCGAAGGTGCTTCGGAAGGAATTCGCCGTTACCTCTATTGAGTACAGTCCGAAGCTCGGGCCGGGAGTTCGCCTTTGCGACATCCCGCGCGATGTGGCGGATATCGTGTTCTATGGCCTTGTCGCGCGCGATCCGCTCTGCTTGTTCGCGCACAGCCTCGTGCCAGGCCCACGTGCTGTCCTTGCGACTCAGGCCGCTGCGAAGGCGACAAAGATCATCGATGGCTTCAGAAACAGTGACGGGGACCTGTGGTTTGCCGAGCAGCGGAACATCGATTCTGGGGATCGGGATATCATTGCGAATCCCAAGCACGATAACGCGATGGCGAGTTTGGGGGATGCCGTGCTCCTCTGCCCGGATCAGGAAATCGCGGCCATCCGCCCTTTCGCCGCCGGCAGGCGGCGTCGTTGCAAGAGGCAGAAGGCGATACCCGTGTTCGCCGGCGGCTTCGAGGTCATCGAGCACGCGACTGAAAATGCCGCCGCCATCGACCCTCGACGACAGCATCCCCTTCACATTCTCCATGATGAACACGCTCGGTTTGAGGCGGTTCAGGATCCGCACGTATTCACGATAGAGATAGTGCCGGTCATCATCTTCAGCGACGTAACCCTGCTTGCCCTTGTTTCTGGAACGCCCGGCAAGGGAATAGGCTTGGCATGGGGGGCCTCCGATCAGGATCGTATCGCCGTGATGGGTCTCTCGCGCTCTGTCCAATTCGTCGGCAAGCTCCTCGAAAACGCCCTCTTGGCCGAGCACCCGTTGCCTCACCTCTGCATTAGCTCGCTGCCAGTTTGACGGATACAGCTCTGTCCAGTCTGGCAGACCATGGCCTGCATTTAGCGCATCATGATACTCTCGAGGGAAAGTCTCGAAACTGCGAAGGAACGCCCGAAGGCGCAACGTCCGAACCGCATGGGGCTCCATCTCTATCGACAAGTGGATGCGCGCTTTCGCCTCGGCTTCCTGACCCGCGCGCGAAAAGCCTTCTCCCAGCCCTCCAGGCCCGGCAAAAAGATCGATTATTGCGTATTTCTTCGCCAAACCACACCTCCGGAGTCAAGGTGTTCTACCAGGTTTGCCGTCAGGAACCAGGTGAAAAATCTACTATTCGGAACCATATTACAGTCATGACAGACATCGTCGACAAGAAGACTCGCTCGCGGATGATGTCTGGCATCCGCAGCAAGAACACCAAGCCCGAGATGCTTCTCAGGAAGGCGCTCCATGCCGCCGGATATCGATATCGTGTGAATGTTCGATCATTGCCGGGCTCTCCCGACTTAGTTCTTCGGAAGTGGAATCTCGCAGTCCAGGTACATGGATGCTACTGGCATAGACATGCAGGATGCCCCAAAGCCACGATGCCTTCCAGTAATGTAAGTTTTTGGAGCAGGAAGTTCTCCGCGAATGTGGCTCGTGACTCTCGTGTTTTGGACGAGCTTCACCAATTGGGCTGGCGAACTGCGATTGTCTGGGAATGCGCTATCGGAAAACGGGCGGACCAAGAATTGATCGAAGACGTCATCGATTTCATTAGAAGTGGCAGACGGCATCGCGAGTTCGGTTGAGAGGCATTCAACACTGCTCGCCGTGGGATGATAGCGCACGCACAAACGCACAGTTATTGCTGCTAATCGGGCTAACCTGAAACGGAATTCGCAAAATTAGCAGATATCCTCCCGCCGCTCATCGCCGGGTTTTTGCTGAGCCTCCAAAATAGATTGCGTCCTTGTTTTGGTGCCGCTTCACCGGGGCGTAGGTCCCTCTTGTAGCAAAGAGGAGACCAAGATGTCCGAAGATAGAAATCCGACTTCCGAAGATGAAAACCACGACGAATACCTGACAACAGCAGACGTCGCCAAGAGAATGCGACGCCATCCGCGGACGATCCGCGACTGGATCGTGAAAGGGACCATGACTGAACGCGGCAGGGTGTTCCTTGACGGAACGAAACCTGGCAAGAGCTGGCTCGTGCACCCCGATTGGCTGGCGCTCTTCGAGCATCGGATCCGCCCCGTACGGAGGGCGGATCTCGATCTCGAGTGAGCCCCGAACCATGCACGGGAGTGAAGACATGACGGTTCAAGATCAAATTCGGAACTATCTCGACAAATCCGGCGTGACCAAGCACGCGCTGGCCTTGCAGGCCGGTCTGAATCCGAAGGCCGTGAAGAATATTCTCGAGATCCCCGGCATCCGATCGGACAGGAAAACTCTCGATGCTCTCGGCGAGGTCATGGGGATCCACTTGCCGACGCCGACGGGTCAGATGACCTATTCCCGCCTGATGAGCGACCTGGCTCGCACGACGGAAGATGAGAAAACCGACAGTCGCAACCGCGTACTCATCTCCCGCCTCAAGGCATTTCTGAAGGCCGCGGGCTGGGTAGCCGAGATCGAAATCGTGGATCGTCGCCGCGCGATCAAGAAATTGTCCAGCTGGTCGGCGGCAACCCTCGACCTTTCGGAACGCAGTTTCAAAACCTACAAATCCGACATCCTGTCGGCCATTTCGGGCCCTGGTGGTAGGAACCGGCCCTCTGGAATTCGTGACGTGTCCGGTATCTATCGCGACGTGCACGAATTGCTGGCCGCGTCAGATTATCCGGACGACCTGAAGCTGATCTCGGGGACGTTCTTCCATTTCCTCTACAATCAAGAGATTTCACCTGGTCAAATCTCCACAGAGGTCCTCCACAAATACTATCTGCACCGGCTCGCGGTCAGCCCGAAGGGGGAAGCGACTTGCAAAAAGCACGTGCAGCGCATCTCGGGGCTGTGCACTCGCCTCGCGGCCGATGCAGACTTCAGCTCCTTTGGGTTCAACGTGGTGGAGCATCCGTTCCCCGACGGGAGGAACAAGTACGGCGTCGATGCCGCGGTCTTTTCAGAGCTGCTCTCCGAGTTCGACGGCCCCGTCAGCCGGTGGCTGCGGGGAGAGGCATCTCGTGATGGGCTATCGGAAATGAAATTCCTTGCGCAGTTGGACGCCGCCGAGACCACCCGCCCGGTAAACTCGAAGAAGGCCCTGCTGAAAAAGAAGAACGGGGGCCGCAAGCGCACGGACGAGGAGCGCCAGTCGGCCGGCTTCCTCCTCCCGAGCCAGACTTGGAGCGCGAAAACGCTCGAGAACAGACGTTATCAGCTCATCGCAGGGGCCAAAGCACTCTACGCCGCAACGGGGTATCTGATCGAGGATCTGACCGAGTACACCGATCCGGATGTCATCGAAAGCGTCCTCGACGCGCTGAGTTCCGGGAATTCCGACGATGAGTTTCCCAGCAGCTATGCCGAGTCGGTCGGGAAGACGCTGAAGAAGCTGGCGCGGGATTACATCGGTCGAAGCGCCGACGATGTGAATGCCATCGCCGGGCATATCAAGGAACATGCGATTGGCGAAACGGGCATCTCGCGTCGTAACAAAGCTCGGCTGCGGCAAATCATCGGTGACCGCCAGCAGCGGCTGATCGATCTGAGCGACATCCTGACCGACGAGGTCAACTCGATCATCGACAAACGGAAACGGAGATGCCGCGGCAAGACCAGGATGGACCTGCTCGGCCCTGAAGAGGCTCGGGACATCATGTGCGCCATCGCCAGCGACATTCTGTTGGCGCGGGCACCGCGGCGGGCCAACATCACCGGTATCCGTCTGTCATGGATTTCCTGGGCGGGTGGAACGGCGCGCATCATTGTTCCGAATGTGCAAGTGAAGGGTCGCGACAGCGATGACCCGGATCTTCATATACCGCTCGATGAGCACGCTTCGGCCAGGTTGAAATCGTTCATCGAGAAGGTCCGGCCGAAGGCTCTGCGAGCAGGAGACGACGCGAATCCATTCCTTTTCCCGTCACAGGGGGAAGGGGGGGACGTGGGGCAACCTTACGCCGGTTTGCTCGAGCGTCTCGTCCGGCACACGAAACGGATCGTCGGGTTCAAGATGAACCCGCATCTCTACCGGCATTTTCTGGGCTGGCTATGGCTCCGGGAAGATCCAGATCGGCTGCCGGATGTCCAGCGTCTCCTCGGTCACAAGCGGCTGGAGACGACGCTCGCGCACTATGCAGAGATAGACGAGGATCTCGCTCTCGACCGCTGGAGCAAATACCTCGCCGATCGGAAGTCCCGGCAGCCCGAAAAACTCGGAAATAAGAGGAATACAGGATGAAGACACCACTTCAGAAGCGCTCGGAAAAAGGAAAACTGCCCCGCACCGGTGTGGACGCGATCATCAACCAATATTCGCGTCCCGCAGTCGACCCTGAGTCGGGACCCCGGTGCACATGCCTGGCCCTTCTGGTGGCGCGATCGGAACGACCGGCCAATACAATAAAACGGGAGATCTTCTGATGCGTGCGACGAAATCTCAGTCCGGGCGAGCCGCACCGTGCTCCCCGGAGGAATTCCGCGAGGCCCTCGGGCTGGATCGACCAAGCGTCGATCCAGGGCCCGTTCTCCGTTCGGTGCATGGCTTTTCGGAGTGGCGCGGCGATAGGGGCTGGCACATGCCCGTGCCGGACCGCACGGAAATAGCCGGCTATCTCGGTGCGCTCTCCGCGCGCCTCGGGGCCGAATATGCTGCTTCCGAGCTCGCTTACCTTCAGCTCGGCGCCCCCGTCCTCTGGGGTGTCCCGATCGCGGGCATGATCGGCCAGGTCCTGCGCCAGAGCCGTTGCACCCCGAAGGTCGCGGCGCAGTCGATCGACGCGCGGGCTCGGTCCGCCATCTCGTCGCTCCCGGAGGAGTGGCACGGGAAGCTCATCGCGAAGCTGAGCAGCGAGCTTGGACCAATCTCCGAGAAATGGAGCGCCAACCACGTCCAGGCCGTGGCAAATGCCCTGGCGCGATGGTGTCGCGCGTCGGCCGTTCTCGGTCGAGAGGCGCAGCCCACAGGTACCTCGTTCCACGTCTACGCGACCGATCTGCGGGCTGACGGTGTTTCGGATCGGAGCGTCTCCGACTATCTGTCGCGTATCGTCTCCGGTTTCCGGGTCGTTGCGGATCCCGGCTTCCATAGCGCGGGATGCGACCATGTCATCGCGCGTCATGACGCTCTCGCGAAGATCGCGGGCCGGCCGACGAAAACTGGCGCGCAGATCGTCGGGGCGTCGACGATTTTCGATCTCGGCGTCGATCGCATGGACGCGGCACGCGAGAATGGCCCTCGTGGTCTGCATGTCGCACGCGACTTCCGCAACGGCCTGCTGTTGTCATTTGCCGCGGCCCTGCCGCAGCGGGCCCGGGCCCTGTCGCACCTCGCCTTCGGCACGACCGTCGTGCTCCTCGAAAAGCCCTACGTGCATGTCGTGCTTCCCGGGCGCGTGCTGAAAATGCGCGAGGCGAAGAAGCGGTTCGCCGGCTATGACAAGGTCTTGATCAACCCCGTGCTGTGGTCGGCTCTTGACGACTATCAGCGAAGTTTCCGGCCTCTCTTCGATGACGGTTCGGCGCTCTTTCCGAGCATGGTCGACATGGGGGCGGCCATCACGTCGGCGCAACTCGGCCGTCTGGTCGGCGATCTGACTTTCAAGCATCTCGGCGTGCGCGTGAGCATCCATCGGGTCAGAGACAATGCCGCGACCGAGGCCTCTGAGGAAATTCAGAGCGGCGGATATCTGGCGCCAGCCCTCATCGGCAACAAGAGCGCCGCGACGACCATGGACAGCTACGATCACGCACAGGGGATGAGGGCTGCGCGTGAGCATGGTGCACGCATTGCCGGCCGGAGGTCTTCCCCCACGACATTGCGCGTTTAGCCCCGGAGTCTGCTTCGTCTACTCCGGGACAGTCCGGGCAGCGGAACCCCAAAAGTGCTTCGCAAGGGAACGCCAAACATGGACATCGAGGCGGACGGCGTGTGGTGCGGGTCCCTTTCTGGCGGCTCTGTCACCCGGAACCAATCATGAATAACCAGGAATATACCGATGCACGACTACCCTCCGAGGTCTCCCGAAACACTTGCTGCCATGGAAAGGACCAGGGCGGTGGGGAAGCAGCTCGAAGCGGACGCGCTCGCAGTGGCCATCTGGCTCGAGGCCCGGGCTCCCGGCATTCTGGTCCGCCTGGAAATACAGCGACATTACTGCTGCGAAGACCACGAGATCGCGTATGTCGTGCCGCATGTCACGGAGCGGCAGAAACGTCGAAAACTGCGGGCAAAGGCCGAAATGGCCTTGCAGGCGTTGGGGTGGACGCTGAAGTCTGAGGGGCGAGACGTCTGGTCGATATTCGTTCACAGTGAATGGCGCACGCTGTCCGCTCACCAGCGTCTCGCTGCAATCTCGAGGGTCGGAAACGCCATGAATGAGTCGTCGGGCGGGGCCCTTGGTGGCTACGACATGCGGAAAGGGTGACGCCGGCGCCTGACCACCGGTTGTAGGTGGGCCGCCGCTTGCCGCCGCAAGATACCGTAATCTCTGCAATTTTTCGGCTCAATTGAAAACGGGTCTCTTTCACCCCCATGGGGTAGGAAGTACCCATTCTCAATTTTTTCCGTTGTCCGCCGCAACGTGCCGCAACATCCGGACCGAGATTGTGAATTCCACAATTCCATGTCCGGAGCTGTCCAGACGTGGAGAGAAGAGAAGGGATGGACGCCGTCACTCCGTTGGCCGCGCTCCTCGTGACGAGAGCGCGGCCAACGGAAACGCGGCGCCTCGAGATCAACAAAGACAAACACGCCGGTGGAACATCCTCCTGCTGCTACAGAAGCGCCGGCCAATCACCTCGATAGAGAAAGGAGATTTTTCGGGGCCTTGACTGCCACGACTGGCGTCGACTTCATTAGGAGACCCAAATGTTCATTTGTTCCAGCAATTCTGTCCTCGACGGCCATGATCCTGCGATCGTAGCAACCAGGATCTTCTTCCATGAGGACGGGGCAGCGCTGCTCAATGTTGCTGCCCTACTCGGCGGCCCGACCGCGCACCGCCGCTGCCTTGGGCTTCTATCGTTGCTGTCCGAAAGCAGGTCTCTCACGAGGGCGCTGCGACACGAGCTGTTCTGGCTCTATCGGCTCATCTCCCTCGATTTCGCCGGCAATCCGGAGGCCGGAGAAACAGGCTGCTTCGCGATGATCGATCCGCTGGACCCTCGGATCGAGGAGGTCTGCCTCCTGGCCGACCATCTTTACAACCTCCTTGTCGCTATCGCGGATCTGGATCCAGACTGCGATGTCATACTGGGCGAGCTATTTGACCTCTCCACTGCGTGAAACCGCTCGGCCCGCAAGGGCCGGCGCTTGAAGGCGCGGCAATTCCGCCGTGACCGAAGCTTCTGAAGGAGAAGACATGCAGACCTACTATCAAATGCCCTTGGACGAACTGTGCGCGTTGGTGATCGCGATGGCCAGGGAGTTCACCAAGAATTTTCCTGGAAACGAGGTTTCCGCCGATGCAATCGAGCGCGGGTCGCTGCGCCGCACCCTCGAAAGAATGAATGCCTGCGCGGGTCTTTCGCGCCGTGACGACACAGACATCGAGCTGTTGTCGGCCGTCCTGCAGCGCGAACTCGAGCGCGAGACTCTGGGCATGTTCACCGTGTTCGATGGCCATTACGATCCCGATCTTGGTGCCAACGGGGAGGTGCGGGAAGTGCCGGACCTGACTGAGAGGGGACATGCGATCGACGCGTGCCTCACGTCGCTTCGACGCATTGCCAACATCCGATCTATCGGCCGGGCCCGGATCGACGCCGAGAAACTGCTCCTGGGGCGGTGAGCTGCGGACCCACGTGCGGAATCTGAATACTCCCGGTGGCCGGCTGATACCGTCGGCCACCGGGTACGAGATCATGCCTTGGGGCTGAGACGGTAAGCTTTGCGACGCCGCTTGCCCTCAATAATCGTGCCGGCGGGAAGCTCGTGGATCCATCCGTATTTCTTCAGAACGCCGAGTTGCCGGTCGAGGGCCTTCGCCCGCCGAGCTGAGACCGGCCCGAATTGCAGAACCCGGTCGGTCGCGAACCCTTCGCCGGGATTCAGGTTCTTGCGAAGCCAGTCAAGAAGAGTTTGGGCTTGTGCGACCTCGGTCTCGTTGGTCGCCGCGATGCACAGGAATTTGTACTGGCCAAGGTAGTATTTGACCAGTTTGCAGGCGGCTTCCATGACCTCGCGGGAGACGCACTCGGCGGCCCGGTTCTCGAAGAGCGTCATGATCGCCGCGAGGCGGCAGGCATGTTCCGGTGCCTTGCCGGCAAACCCGGAGATGTCCGCAGCCCAGCCTCCGGGACCGAGCTGTGCCTCAATGCTGTCATGAAACTCTACGCAGATTGCGAAAGCGTCGTCCGCAAGGGCAAGGGACCGCTCGGTCGGCTCTTCGAGCGTGCGGGTCAAGGCGGCCTCAACTTCATCACGGAAGCGAAGGGCAGCCGCTTCGTCCTCCGCGGTCGGCCGGCGGTATTTCCGCTTGCCCATGTTGCTTTGCGGCCAGCAGGGCAGCATCCGAGCCAAAAGACCCTGGCCGGTCAGGAATTCGTCGCCGTAGGTATCGCGAATGAGTGTCGGCTGGAACATCAGGTTCATGGTCGTGGCAGTCGGCGGTACGAAGCCGTCACCGTCCTGGCCGGCGCGAGGACGTGCGATAGAATCGCCGTCCCACAGCTTTGAGAGGATGCCGCTCGTCTTTGCCTGGTGGTCCTTCGACATCGAATGCCCGCCCCAGAAGCTCGCCGCCTCGTCGGAAAACCAGCCAAGGAAACCCACGCCGGAGCTGATGGCCTTGAAGGCGCCCTCTATCGTCGGTTCGGTGACGAGGAAGCTCGGACAGACGGGTGCCTCCGGCTTCTCCTCGCCGCGCCCGATGCCTGCGACCTCCGCCTTGTGACGCGCCATGGCGATCTCGTGTTCCTTCCGGAGACGCATGATGACCCGGTCGATACCGGCCTTTGCGATCCTGTCAGCAGCGCTCTTGCGCTCGCCCGACAGAGCGATCGTGACGAAGGCGGCAGTTGCGTTCGCCTCCGATGCGAGGGTCTGAACCTTTGCCCGGCTGCCGACAACAAGCGAGGCCACCGAAAGGACAGACTGCCCAGCCAGCGCGGCCGGGCCCTGGGTTTTCCTCACGATCGCTTCGGCAGCGCTGCGTAGCTTCGGTGTCAGGCACTCCAGCGGAAATCCGGCCGTCGGCGGCTCCGCGTGTGGCAGAGGCATCGGCTCCTGGGGGAGAGCGGCCGTGTCTCCGGACGGGATTGAATAGTTCGGCTTCGACGACTTCTCGTCAGTCCTTCCGACGAGCGATTTTAGGCGGGCAAGCATTCCTGATCTCCGTTGCTGCTCGGGTTGTGATCAGGACATCGGTCGAACGGTTTTCCGGCGGAAACAGCAGGGAGCGGAAACTTGCGGCAATGGACGGTCTTTTATTGGCGAGGTCCCAGAAGGCTTGCAAGGAGGGCATAATCTCGTCACCCCGGTAGGACATGACGACAAGGCCCGGGCCTTTCCATAGCTGTCACATCCCGGAAACCGGACTGGCGCTGTGGATGAGGCAAGCACCGGCTTCTGCGATGGTCCTTTCAAGTGGAAGAACAAGATCGTCTTCTGGAGCTGGCCAGGGCCCGTCGCGCCAAGAATTTCCCGTGACCAATATGCCTGCCCGTTCCGGCAACGCCATCAAAGATGATATCAGCGCGCGGCGCACCGGAAATCGACGACCTTGTCCTCGCGTTGGAAGCGCCCGGTGTCGTCGAAGGGCCGAGCGATCATGGAGACGTCGAGCTCGACATCGCAGATCCGCTCGTAGAGGGTCTCGAGCGTGAGGCCTTGGGCGTAGGATCTTGCGCCTTCGTCGACGGGGTCGTGACCCATGAGAACGCAGCGGATCGCGTCGGACTTGTCCTCGTTCATGAGATCGGAATTGAACGAAGTGCGCATGGCGTGCAGGTCCAGACCTTCCCAGTAGCAGTCGTGCGTTTTCCGATAATACGTGAACTTCTTGGAGAAATTCTCCGAATAGGTCTTCTTCGTCTCTCCACGCGTCAGGTTCACGAAGAGGCGATGTTTGCCCTGTTTGCGGCGGAGTTCCACGAGCTTCAGGAGGCCGAGCTCGATCAGCGTCGGATGGACCGGGAGACGGCGCTGCGAGTCGATGGTCTTGACGTTGTTGGCATCGAGGCACTTCACGTCGACATACGCGATTCTCTTGTCGGTGCCGAAATCGTCGGGGCCGAGCTGGCAGGCCTCTTCCTCCCGCAGGCCCATGAGGCGTGCGATGAGCGGTATCCAGTAGAGGGGTTCACCCGGATCGTCGAAAGGCCCCTGGAAGACGGGCGAACCCAGGAAAGTGTAGATGCGGTCATCCCAGCAGATCCGCTTCCGCTTCTCTTCGCCTTTCTTCCACTTGTCCTTCAGCTTGTTGGAGACGCCGCAGATCTCGAACGGATTGCGGTCGATCAGCTGGAGATCATAGAGCATCTTTCCGACAGACTTGATGTAGCCACGATGCTTGGCGCGGGTCTCGGCGCGAAGTCGAGGAACACGTGCATGCAGACAGGCCTTCTCACGGTCTGCTTCGGTGACGTCAGGACCGGTCCCGAGCGCTTTGAGGGCGTCCTTTTCCGCGCGTTCCTCTTCGGCTTCGAGATCTTCGACCAGCGCCTTGAACCCGAATTCGGCCACGAACTTCGTCTTCCCCTTGGAGTGCTGGAAGGGCAGTTGGGGCAGAATTTTCAAGGCATCGCGGATGTCGTCCCGGCTCGCCTCCTCGAACGGGACATCCCCGACGAACTCCACCCAGAATTTCTCGGCAACGTTCGCCTTGCTGCCGCTGTTCGATTTCCATTTCTTGCCGGCGGCTTCGTCTCCGGTCTGCTCCATGGAGAAATCGTCGCCGTATCCGGACATCTTGAGCTCCTTCATCAACCGGATGCCCTCGAGAAGCGTGATGCCACGGGGCTTTGTGAGAAGGACTTCCTGCGTTTCGGGAGAGAGGTCCCTCAGGTCGATGTTCTCCAGGAGCGGTGGGCGCAGCTTGATCCGGAACGCGGTGTCGTCGTCCGTGGCCGCGACGACCGGGGGCGCGCTCCCGGAGGTCGGAGCGGGTGATTCCTCCGATGCCGCCGGTGTCTCCGTCTGAGCCACCGGGGCCGGCGGGGGTGTGATCGGCGCCTGACGAGGAGCAGCCGCCTCTGCTGCCGTCCGGGGCATGGTAGCCGCCGGGATGGTCGGCACTGCGATGGAGAGCGCGACCGATGCAGTCGCTGCCGGGATAGCCGGGGCGGGGGCGGAGGATTGCGCGGCAGCCACGGGCAGTGCGGCGGCCGGGGCGCTCAACCGGCTCGCCAGGACCGACCGGAAGATCGGCGTCACGTCTTCGTAGATCCCGACCTCACGCTTCTCCCGTTCACGGGAGACATCAAGCATGACACGGAGCGCTTCAAAGGCGAGGGCGCGCCAGTCGGCGCTGGTCTCGTCAATTGTTACGCCGAACTGCCGCGCGATCTCGCGCAGGGGAGCCTCGACTGGTGTCCGGTCGCCCAGTGCCAGGGCCCGGCGCAGCATGTCCTGAGTCGCGCGCTCGGTCTGCGCGGCAAAAGTCGCGGCCGCCTCCGAGCGCGGCTCGGCAGAGGCCCGCAGGGCCTCATGCGCCGCGATCTGGCAACGCGCAAGTTCGGTCAGCAGTGTCAGGTGCTCGGCGCTCAGATGGTTCACCGGTCTCTCCGTCGTCAGCGCGAAAGCCAGGTCGGTGAGCGCCGTAAGGCGCGCGACGAGTATTTTCGCTTCGGCGAGGACGTCGGTTCTTAACGACAGACACAGTGAAGTTTTCTGTACAGGGTTTGATATCTCTGCTTGCCGGGACGGAATCCGGCGCCGGAAGAAGAAGCCCGAGGGGCGTTTTTCGAGGTATGGGGTATGTGCGACTCCAGCCATGCGGACAGCCTCCGAAAAGGTTTCAGGGCATCCTGGAGTCGGGGTCCGTGTACCGGTTCGTGCACGCATTTGTGCACCAAAATGTGCACGTGCACGCGTGGCTCCGACTCTTGTCGGGGCTCAACCAATGAAATCAACCATTTAGGTGATTTTGGCTCCGGCGGTAGGGATCGAACCTACGACCAATTGATTAACAGTCAACTGCTCTACCGCTGAGCTACGCCGGAACACGCAGTGACCTATACAAATCGCAATGCGGAAGGTCCAGAGGCAAGATTCCATTTTTGGCCGATAATTTGTCGGAGGTGGGACCTGCAAACTTCTCTTTGCCAACAACATACTCCTGGCGTGCCGCTGGCTCCGTGGTCCCGCGTTGGGTTTACATGGCTTGGCAGCTGTATTCGTTAGGCGGGCGGGTCGTCCCAATGCTGACGCATCTTGCATAGCGTGTTCGCGATGCTCACCAGCTTTCTGGCGATCGCGGTGATGATGACTTTGTGCGGCTTCCCGGCCTTCCGAAGGCAATCTGCCAGGGCCGTCGGAGTTGGTTCTGGATTTTCGACCAGTTAGCCGCCGGGCTAAACTACGGCGCTGGCTTTATTTTACAGGCAGCAACCTTCAGGTTCGGGACGCGGTTATCATATGCTTAGGCCGCGGTCAGCAGGACATGAGGTGTACGCGGGCGTTGTTCGCTGGAATAGGCGATCCATGCGCGGACCCCGTCAAGCTGTGTCTGGCGTGTGGTCGTTGCCACCGCTCGGGCCCTTAGCTTGGCATCGGTCAGCTTACCGTTTGCAAGGCCCTGCTCACAGCGAATCTCTAGGATGTTAAAGAGCGTAAATGTTTAGCTTGCAACAAAAAGTTGGGATTCAGTCCATGCGCGATACGGACCCTCAGGGCTTCTCTGCGCCGCAGACCCTTGATCCGACCACAATGACGACCCGGCAGACAACTGAGGGCGTGCACAGGCTGTCGAGGTTCAGGCCCGGAAGAAAGTTTCCCGCAAGTGAGGCAGAGGATTGACAAAACATAAGTGTAACATGTTACACCTTTGACACCCGCCGATCAGAATAGCGCTATTTCAAATGCGCAGCGCGGGTGGAGGAGACAACAGTGCTTTCAGCCCAGAGGTTGCGGTCGCGTATCTTCGATCGTGAATTGGTCGTTGCGCCCGGCGCGCCTGATGCCTTGACCGCACGGATGATTCAGGCTGCCGGATTCGATGCGGTCTACATGACTGGTCTGGGCGCGACCGCGAGCCGGTTGGGCGCGCCAGACCTTGGATTGATGACTCAGACGGAAATGGCGGACCATGCGCGAAACATGGTCCGGGCCGTGGATATCCCGGTGATCGCTGACGCGGATACGGGGTATGGTGGCGTATTGAATATGCGGCGGACTATTGAGGAATACCTGCAGGCTGGCGTGGCGGCCCTCCATATCGAGGATCAGGTCAGCCCCAAAAGATGCGGGCAACTGGCCGGTGTGAGGCTCGAGACAGCGGAAAACGGAGCGGCGCGGCTTAGTGCAGCGTTAGAGGCGCGGGCCGGGCGGGACATCGTTATCATTGGCCGCACGGATGCCTTGCCAGCCGCAGGGCTAGATGAGGCGGTGGCGCGGGCAAAGCGGTACATTGATACCGGAGTCGATCTGATCTTTGTTGACGGTGTGAAGACCCGCGCGGAGGTAGAGGCGATCGCAGCGCGGGTAGAAGGGCCGAAGGTGCTCAGCCTTGTCGATGGGACCGACGCGGCTTTGTTAAGCATAAACGACGTCCGGGAGCTGGGGTTCTCGGTCCTCCTCTATGCTGTAACGACTTTGTTTGCAGCGGCGGCGGCAAGTCGTTCAGCGTTGGACCATTTGAGACAGACAGGTTTGACAGGCGGCATTGCCGGGCTGAGTTATGCTGAGTTCTGCGAGGTCGTCGACCTCGCCGGGCATCAGGAATTTGCTCATAGGCATGGCGAATGAGCGCTGTGGTCCTGATTACCGGAGCCGCCTCCGGGATCGGTTTGGCGGTCGCGCGCCGGGTCGTGGCGCGCGGAGACCGAGCGATCCTTTGGGATGTCTCGCAAAGCGGACTGGACGCAGCGACCGCCGAGTTGGGCGCGCATGCGACCTCCAGAGTGGTCGATGTCGCTGATGCCGAAGCGGTCACCCGGGCGGGTGAAGCTATTGAAAACGTGGGCGTCACCCATCTGGTGAACAACGCGGGGATCCTTGGCCAAAAGACGAATTGGGACGCACTTGACGTGCCTGCGGTCGCGCGGGTCATGGCCGTCAACGTGGTAGGTTTCATGCAGGTGGCCTCGGTTTTCCTGAAGGCGCGCGTGGCCCATCCCAGCGCGGGCATCGTCAACATGGCGTCCATCGCCGGAGAGAACGGCGGGGCGCCGGGATTCGCGGCCTACGGGGCGTCCAAGGGAGCGATCATGGCGCTGACGCGGGGCATGGCGCGCGATCTCGCGCCGGAGGTGCGGGTAAATGCCCTGGCTCCGGGCATCATCGATACGCCGATCCAGGACGCGGTGATGACCGCGCCGGATTCCCGCGAAAAGGCCGCAGAGGGCATCCCGATGGCGCGGCTTGGCACCGCCGATGAAGTCGCTCAGGCGGCGGAATGGCTGTTGTTCGACGCCCCCTACACGACGGGCGAAATCATTCGGATCGCGGGAGGACGCCGGTGAGGCTGATTGACCTGTTCTTCAAGGCCTTGGAATGGCTGTTGGTTTTCCTGCTGGCTGGCATGACCGTGATGGTCTTTGCCAATGTCGTGCTGCGATACGGGTTCGGATCGGGGATCGATGTCAGCGAGGAATTGTCGCGGTTCTTCTTTGTCTGGTTGATCTTTCTCGGGGCCATCGTGGCCATGCGGCACAACATGCACATGGGCTTTGATCTGGTGGTGTCCACCGTGTCGGAGCCGGTGCGGAGGGTGCTGCTGACGCTGGCGAACGGGGCAGTGCTGGCGGTCTGCCTGATGATCCTGATCGGCACGCTGCAACAATTTCACGTCAATGCGACGAACATTGCGCCTGTGACGCGGATGTCGATGGCCTGGGTGTTCGGAGTGCTGATCCCGATGTCGTCGCTGATCGGACTGATGGCCGGGTTGCGGATGCTGGGATACGCCACTGGGTGTCTGAAGGGGATGCCCCAGAACGGACGGAGTGTGGTGGAATGACCCTCTTCCTGTTCATCGTGTCGCTGGGGGTCAGCCTGTGCATCGGCATCCCCGTCGCTTTTGCGCTGGTGATCTGTGCCGCCGTGATGGGGCTGCATATGGATCTGTTCGATCCGCAGGTGATCTCTCAGCGGATGATCGTGGGGGCAAACAATTTTTCACTGCTGGCCATTCCGTTCTTCCTGTTGGCCGGGGAGTTGATGAACGCGGGCGGCATGTCGAAGCGGATCATCGGGTTTGCCATGGCCTTTGTCGGGCATGTGCGCGGCGGTCTGGGCGTGGTGGCGATATTTGCTGCGATCATCCTTGCGTCGCTGTCGGGATCGGCGGCGGCGGATTCGGCGGCGCTGATCGCGATCATGCTGCCGATGATGAAGCAGTCGGGCCATGACGAGGCCCGTTCGGTCGGGTTGATGGCCTCGGGTGGGGTAATCGCGCCGATCATTCCGCCGTCCATTGCTTACATCATCTTTGCCGTGGCGACGAACCTGTCGATTACGCAGTTGTTTATGGCCGGGATCGTTCCGGGCGTGATGATGGGGCTGGGGGCGATCATCGCATGGTTGATCGTGGCGCGGCGCGACAAGGTGGAGCCGCTGGCAAAGCAGGGCTGGGGTGTCCGTCTGGCCGAGACGAAAAAGGCGCTGTGGTCGCTGGGGATGCCGGTCATCATTCTGGGCGGTATCCGCTTTGGCGTGGTGACGCCGACGGAGGCTGCCGTGATCGCCGCGGTCTACGCCATCTTTGTCGGCATGGTGGTGCACCGGGAATTGAAGGTTTCGCAACTGTTCCACGTTTTCCGGGATGCGGCGCTGACGACGGCAGTGGTGATGATGCTGGCGGCGGCGGCGCTGGCGACCGCATGGTTCATCACCATCGCGGATCTGTCCGGGATCGTTCTGGATCTGGTGGGGCCGCTGGTGGATCGTCCGACGCTGCTGCTGATTACGATCATGGCGTTGGTGCTGCTGATCGGGACGATGCTGGACATGGGGCCGACGATCCTGATCCTCGCGCCCGTGCTGCTTCCGGTTGTTGAGGAGGCAGGGATCGACCCGATCTATTTCGGCGTGCTGTTTGTCATCAACTGCGCCATCGGGCTGGTGACGCCGCCGGTCGGCATTGTGCTGAGCGTGTCTGCGGGCGTGTCCGGCGTGCCGTTGCACCGGGTGGCAAAGGGGGCCGCGCCGTTCCTCATGGCCCAGATCATCGTTCTGATGTTGCTGGTGATTTTCCCGGAACTCGTGCTGACGCCACTGAACTGGCTCAGGTGAGCCTTTGGGGATTTTTGGAATTATAACAAGGAGGAGACCAACCATGAAACTGACAAAGGCATTTGCCGCGCTGGCGCTTTGTGCCACGGCGCTGACCTCTCCCGCGGTGGCGGCAGAGTATGGCAAGCACACGTTCAAGGTGTCGAGCGGCGCCGCGAAGGACCACCCGATTGCCACCGGCATCGACGCCATGAGCACCTGCATGGAAGAAGGTTCGGGCGGCAAGATGAAGCTGCGCGGCTTCTATTCGGGCCAGCTGGGCGACGACGCGGATGCGACGCAGGCGACGCGCTCGGGGTCGATCGAGATGGTGGTGACCGGGTCGGCGGCGATTGCCGGGATCGAACCGGCGCTGGGTGTGTTCAGCCTGCCGTTCATGTTTGCCAACGACGACGAAGTCGACGCGATCATGACCGGGCCGTACTTCGACTACCTCGCCGAGAAAATGCCGCAGCATGACCTTGTCCTGCTATCGATCTGGGAAAACGGGTTCCGCAATGCGACGAACTCGAAGCACCCGATCCAGGCTGTGTCGGATTTCGAAGGGCTGAACTTTCGCGTGATGCAGAACCCGATCTTCCTAGACACCTTCCGTCGTCTGGGGGCCAACCCGGTGCCGATGGCCTTTGGCGAGGTGTTCACCGCGCTGGAAACCGGGGCTGTGGACGGGCAGGAAAACCCGCTGCCGCTGATCGAGGCGACGAAGTTCTACGAGGTACAGAAGTACCTGACCCTGACGCGCCACGCCTATTCGCCGAACCCGGCGCTGATGAACAAGGGTGTCTGGGACAGCCTGAACACGGACGAGCAGGCGCTTGTGATGTCCTGCGCGGCCACGGCGCGGGATGCGCAGATTGAACGGTCGCGGGCGGCTGTCGGTGAATCCGCCGAGAAGCTGACCGCCGAGGGCATGGAAATCTCGGAAATGCCGGCCGCGGAAATGGACAAGCTGCGCGAGCTGGTCGCCCCGGTTTGGGAGACCTCGATGGAGTCTGTCGGCAAGGAGAACTTTGACCGGCTGATGGAAGAGCTGGGCAAGATCCGTAACTGATCCTGCCCGGATCAACCGGACCGGCGTGCGTCTCGCTCCCTGCGCGCCGGTCCAATTTTCAAGGATGTATCATGCCGCTAGACACCGCTTCTTGCCTGGCCGATCTGGCTGTCGTCTTTCCGGGCGCGGCGCTGCTTTCGGGGGCCGATGTGCCCGCGCGGAACCTGCACGACACCAGCTTTCTGCCTGATGTGTCCCCGCTGGCCGTGGTGCGCCCCGGCTCGGCAGAGGAAGTGGCGGAGGCCGTGCGGATCTGCGCGCGTCACGGCGTGCCGATGGTGCCGCAGGGCGGCCTGACGGGGCTGGCCGGGGGCGCTCATCCGATCAATGGGGCGGTCTGCATTTCGCTGGAGCGGATGAACGGGATCGAGGAGATCGACCCGGCGGCCTGCACCATGACCGTGCGGGCTGGTACGCCGCTGGAGGTGATCCAGAAGGCGGCGGACGAGGCCGGGTTCTTCATTCCGCTGGACCTGGGCGCGCGGGGGTCCTGCCTGATCGGCGGGAATATCGGCACCAATGCGGGGGGCAACCGGGTTATTCGCTATGGCATGACCCGCGAGATGATCCTCGGGCTGGAATACGTGCTGCCGGATGGCACGCTGGTGAGCGGCCTGAACAAGATGATAAAGAACAACGCCGGGTTCGACCTGAAGCAGTTGTTCATCGGGTCCGAGGGCACGCTGGGCATCGTCACCCGCGCGGTGTTGCGGATGCACCCGAAACCCGGGTGCGTGAACGCGGCCTTGTGTGGGCTGGGGTCTTACGACGACGTGCTGCGCCTGCTGGCCGAGGCGCGGCGCGGGCTGGGGCCGATGCTGTCCGCCTTCGAGGTCATGTGGCCGGATTACTGGGCCCTGGTGACCGAGACGGTCGGCACCCGCAGCCCACTGGCCGGTCGGCACCGGATCTACGTGCTGCTCGAGGCGCAGGGGCTGGACGAGGCGATTGACGGGCCGCGCTTCATGGCCTGGATGGAAAACGCCTTCGAGGCCGGGATCGTCGAGGATGCGGCGATCAGCCAGAGCCTGTCGGATGTGAAGGCCTTTTGGGGGGTGCGCGATGCCTGTGCCGAGTTCCAGACCGTTCTGGGGCCGCATTGCGCCTATGACATCGGTCTGCCGGTGGCGAAGATGGACGATTTTGCCGATGCCTGCCGGGCGCGGCTGGTGGCGGATATGCCCGAGGCGCTGAGCGTCTATTACGGCCATATCGGTGACGGCAACCTGCATATCGTGGCGCTGGACCGCGCGCAGGCCGAGCCGCCGATGGCGCGGATTTCCGGCATCATCTACGACACGGTGCGCGATTTCGGCGGGACGGTCTCGGCCGAGCATGGCATCGGCTTGCTCAAGAAACCCTACCTGTCTTACACCCGTTCCGCCGAGGAACTGGCGCTGATGGCCCGCATCAAGGCCGCGCTGGATCCGGCGGGACTGCTTAACCCGGGCAAGGTCATCGACGCCCCAAATGGAAAGACCGACACATGAACGCGCTCAAATCCCGCCTGCTGAACGGCGAATTCATCACCGCCGCCTGGGCGGAGCTGGGGAACTGTGACGTAGCCGAGATCCTCGTGCGCCACGGCTGGCCGGTGGTGCTGATCGACGGCGAACATGGCGTCGGCGACCTGGAGACCTGGGTCGCGGTGGCCCGTGCCGTCGAGGCGGCGGGCGGCGAGGTGATCCTGCGGGTTCCGGATGGCACCGACACGACGATCAAGAAGGTCATGGACCGCGGGTTCCGCTCGATCGTGGTGCCCATGGTGAACACGGTGGAGCAAGCGACAGCCATCGCGGCCTCGTGCCACTATCCGATGCGCGGCGAGGGCGGCATCGGGCGCGGTTACGCGGCGCCCATCGTGCGCGGTTCGGATTTTGGCACGCGGCCTGACTACGCGGTTCAGACGGCGAACGAGGACGTGCTGCTTTTCGTGCAGTGCGAGACACCGGAAAGTGTCGCCGCGCTGAGCGACATTTGCGCGGTGGATGGCGTGGACGGCATCTTCCTCGGTCCGAACGATCTGGCGGCGACGCTGGGCCATATCGAGGACATGGAGCATGCGACGCCGCAGGCGGCCTTTGCCGAGGTGGAGCGGAAGGTTTCCGCGGCTGGCAAGCTGCTCGCGACGGTGCCGGGGGGCGGGCGGTCTTGGGCGGACCTGCGGGCGAAGGGGTTCAGCCTCGTGGCCGGGGTGAACGACATTTCGCTGATGGTTGGCGCGGCGCGGCAGGCGGCAGCCGATCGCGACGCGGAACTGGGCTGAGACCTTGGCACGCTGGGTCATGCCGGCGCGGCGTGCTATCCCGGTGAGACCCTGACGAGAAGCGAGGCGAGACGCGATGAGCATGAACCCGAAACTGCGCATCGAGCAGCCCAAGACCCTGACGGAGATCGTGGTCGAGAGGCTGCGTCAAGGCATCATCGACGGGGATTTCGCTTTTGGCGAGAACATCAGCGAGGACAAGCTGGCGGCGGCCTTCGGGGTCAGCCGCACGCCGGTGCGCGATGCGCTGTCTGCCTTGCAATTCACCGGTCTTGTGGTGGTGAAGCCGAAGCGCGGCAGCTTTGTCTTTACCCCTACGGGCGAGGAAGTGGGCGAGATCTGCGACTATCGCCTGATGCTGGAGCGCGAGGCGCTGCGGCTGTCCATGGCGGGCAATCGCAAGCTGTTCCTCGCCAAGCTCGACGATGCCATTGCGCGGATGCGGGAGCGGATGCTCGCGGGAGACGAGATCGGCTACGTCCGCATCGACACCGAGTTCCACAAGCTGTTCTTTGACCACTGTGGCAATTCGCTGGTGCAGAACGCCTTTGATCTTGTCGAGGCGCGGATTGCGACGATCCGGACGGCGCTGAACGCCCGGTTCAAGCAGCGCCGGGAGGCGAGTTTCGACCAGCACGTCGCCATCGTCGAAGGCTTGCGGGCGGGAGACTGGGAGAAGGTGCACGAGGTGTTGGGCAAGCACATCACCTCGATCCGGGCGGATACCATCGACGAGTTGTCGCGCGCCGAGTGAGGGCGGTGCCGGAAACTTTTGAAGTTTCCGGGGCGAAGTCTTTTGAAGACTTCGGTGAGGCGGGGTCGGTTTTGGACGGGTTGCGCGCCTCTGCCGTCTGTCATGCTGCATGCGGACCCATCTGTCGTTTGTCGCGCTTTGCGCGACGGGGGGCTCTGCCCCCGGACCCCCGAGGGTATTTGGATCAAGATGAAGCAGGCGCGTGGCGCTTTGGAGTTATGTCTTTGCGTCCATTAGCAGCAATTCGAAGGTGACGCAGACCGGGCCGCCGTCTGGAAGAAGGGTACCGTTGAATTGTGCGTCATCGGGATCGACGCAGTGCAGCGGTAGATTGGTCGTGTTTCCGGTCGTTGCGCCGGGGAGGACGAAGACTTCGGAAATCGGGGAGGCCATGTCGCCACCTTCGGCAAAGCATGCGCCGACGAGGCTGCCGACGCCATAGACATGGGCCTTGGCAAACCCCGCTTTGGCTGAGATTTCGCGAATCGCGGTTACGGCATCCTTGTGCGGGTTCAGTTTCGCGATCACCGCATTGCCCGGTTGGCCGCCGGTCGGGTGGAAGATCGCGAACTGCGTTTCCGCATTCATCGAGACATCAAACTTCGCACCGTTTATTGCGTGGAGGGTGACGGTGGCGTCTTCGGCGAGGGTGACTTCGTCCGGGAGCAGGTGGCCCGCGAGGGGCTGCTTGCCCTCCCATGCTGCGTGGCAATGCAGCCACCATGCGCCGTCCCGCCTTCCGACCATGGCCGTGCCGTGGGTGATCGTGGCGCGTGCGCCGCCGCGCGGAGCGCTGTACCACGCGGCATGGATGCCGTCGTTCGACGGGCCGGGGCCGACGAATCGGTAGGGCCCCATGACCAGCCCGTCCAGCACCATTGCGCCGCTGTCGGCTCCGGCGGCGTCCATCGCCTCGGCCACCGCCTCCATCAGGATTTTCCCTTTGGGCAGTGTGATTTGCAGGCTACGTCCGGTACCCTGCGCCATGATCCATGGCTGATCGGCGGGCGGGCCGGGGTGGCGGATGATGTCGCGGGTCATGACGCGTTTTCCGGCTGGGGCCAAAGGCCGCGCGCCTCGAGTTCCTCGCGCACCAGCTTCTTGGTGATCTTGCCGTAGCCGGTCTTTGGCATCTCATCGAGAAAGATGTAGCGGTGTGGTAGCTTGTATTTCGCCAGTTTCGGTTCCAGCAGGCGGGCCAGTTCCTCGGGGGTGACGGATTGGCCGGGCTCGCAGGTGAAGACGGCGATTCCGACCTCGCCCCAGCGGGGATGCGGTGCGCCGAGGATGGCGACTTCGGACAGGGCGGGGTGGGTGAGCATGATCTCTTCGATCTCGCGCGGGTAGACGTTCGAGCCGCCCGAGATGTACATGTCCGAGCTGCGCCCGGTGATGTACAGGTAGCGCTCCGCATCCATGTGGCCGAGGTCCCCGGTCCGGAACCAGCCGTCGCGAAACGCCTTTTCGTTGGCGGCGTCGTCCATGTAGTAGCCGGCGGCCACGGCGGGGCCTGCGACGCAGATTTCCCCGGTTTCGCCCGGGGCGCATTCGCGGCCCTGATCGTCCTGTATCGAGACATGCAGCCCGGTGCGTTCGACACCACAGGTGCCGATGCGCGCATCCTCGGTATCTTCGACGCGGTGATCGTGCGGCGGCAGGACGGTGATGCAGCCGGTGACCTCGCCAAGGCCAAAGTACTGCACCAGCACCGGGCCGAGCTTGCGAAGGGCGTGTTTCTGGTCCTCGCGGTACATGGGCGCGCCCGCGTAGATCACGTAACGCAGCGAGGAGTGGTCGTAATCGTCCACCGCCGGGTGTTCCGTCAGCATCTTCACGATGGTGGGCACGGTGAACATATTGGTGATCTTGTATTGCTCGACCAGCGCCCATGCGGCGGCGGGGTCGAACTTGCCCGGCGGCACGAGCACGGAACAGACACCGCCCGCGATCATCATCAGTTGGTGCATCCCGGCGCCGTGCGACAGGGGGGCGACGACGAGGCTCATGTCATCTGGCGTCGTCGCGGGCGTCAGGTCGTGCAGGTGGTTGAGCGCGGTAAAGGTCAGCTGGCCATGGGTCAAGACCACGGCCTTGGGCCGCCCGGTGGAGCCGGAGGTGAAGAACAGCCAGCAGGGTGCGTCCCGGTCCACGGCGGCGTTCGGCACATGTGTGCCGAGGTGTTTCGCGATGAGCGAATCGTAGGGCGTGCCGAACCCTTCGCCGATGCAGATGACCTTAGACAGCTTTGGCGCGGCGTCGAGGCAGGCGGTGGCATGTTCCGGAAAGGCTTCCTCGCAGAACATCAGCGCCACGTCGGCCTTTTGTGCCAGGTAGGCGACCTCGTCCGGGCGCTGGCGGAAGTTCGACGGAACCCAGACCACCCCGGCGCGCCAGCAGGCGAGCATGATCTCGGTGATCTGGTTGTTGTTGGCGCTTTGCACCATGACGCGGTCGCCCGGTTGCAGGCCGTAGTCGTCCCGCATGGCGGCGGCCAAGGCGCTGACGCGCTGGTCAAGTGTCGCCCATGTCAGCGTCAGGTCGCCCCAGATGATCGCGGGGCGGTCGGGCAGGCGGGCGGCGTTCTTCGTTAGAAAATGCGCAAGGTTATGCGTGCGGGTGGACCAGGGCAGCCGGGGGTCCCGATTCTGTAGGCTCATTTCACGCGCTCCAGGATCGACACGTAAGAGGCCACCGCCGCGCCGCCCATGTTGAAGACGCCCGCCATCTGCACGTCGTCCAGCTGCATGTCGCCCGCCGAGCCGTCCAGTTGCATCGCGGCCATGACATGTTGCGAGACGCCTGTTGCGCCGATGGGGTGGCCGCGCGATTTCAGCCCGCCCGAGGGGTTCACCGGCAGCTTGCCCTCGCGAGTCGTGATGCCCTCCCGGATGACACGCCCGCCCTGGCCGCGCTCGGCCAGACCCATGGCCTCGTATTCCAGCAGCTCCGCGATGGTGAAACAGTCATGGGTTTCGACCATGTCGAGGTCGTCGAGGGTGATGCCTGCCGCTTCCAAGGCCTGCGCCCAAGCGCGGCGCGGTCCGGCGAATTCGCAGGGGTCACGGCGGGACAGGGCCAGCACGTCGTTGGACTGCGCGCGGGCGCGGAAGGCGATGGCGCGCGTCATGTCGGCGGCCACGTCCGGGTGCGCCACCACCAGAACTGCCGCGCCGTCCGAGACCAGCGAGCAGTCGGTGCGCCGCAGCGGCCCGGCCACGCGGGGGTTCTTGTCGCTGACGGTGTTGCAGAATTCGGCGGTGAAGGGCTTTTGCATATGCGCGTAGGGGTTCAGCATCCCGTTGGCGTGGTTCTTGGCGGCGATCATCGCCAGTTCCATCGAATTGTCACCGTAGCGCTGGAAATAGCCGTCGGCGATCTGGCCAAAGACGCCTGCGAAACCGGCATCGCTGGTCTCTTCCTCGCCCCAGGCGGCGGTCATGAGGATGTCGCCGATCTGCGCGCCGGGGGTGGCGGTCATCTTTTCCGCGCCCACGACGAGGGCGATCTTGCCTCGGCCCGCCGCGATGAAATCCAGCGCGCCATACAGCGCCGCCGACCCGGTGGCGCAGGCGTTTTCCATATGCACGGCGGGGACATGCGACAGGGCGGGGACGGCCATGCCGACCAGCGCGCCTTCGAACGCCTGTTTCGAAAACCCGTTGTTGTAGGTGCCGACGAATATGCCGTCGACATCCTCGGCCGCGATGCCGGCGTGGGCCAGCGCGTCAGGCACGACGCCTTGCATCAGTTCGACCAGCGTGGCCTCGGGGGCCTTGCCGAATTTCGAATGCGCCCAGCCGATGATTTGCGGTTGTGTCATGGTTTTTCCTCCCTCGGGGTGCCTTCAGGCACGGCCCTGCAATTGTTTTTCAAGGCGCGCTTCGATGCGCGCCACTTCGCGCCTGAGCAGCGCGGCCAATGTGTCCTGCCGGTCCGGGCCAAGCCTGCGGTCTATGGCGGCGATGGAGATCGCGCCCAGCACTTCGCCGCTGCCTGGCGCGCGGATCGCCATGCCGATGGCCCATGAATCGGACAGGTAGAGGCCGGGGTTCAGCGCCCAGCCGCGCGCCTGCGATTGCGCGATGCTGTCGGCCACGGCCTCGGGCGTGTAGCCGGGGTAGCCTGCGGCCAGAAGCGGCGTCACGGTTTCCAGCACTTGCGCACGCTCGCAATCGTTCAGCGCGGCGAGGATCGCCATGGCCCCGGCACCGACGCCAAGCGGGTGGCGGTCCCCGGTCTTAAGCGCCTGCGTGCGGATGGGGTAGGTGCCTTCCTCGCGGTGGGCACAAAGCGAATAGGCCCCGCGGCGCAGCGAAAGGTACGTGTTTTCCTCGCTCTCGTCGGCAAGGCGCACGAGGCTGTCCATGCTCTGTTTCAGCAGGTCCATGCGCCGCCGCGCCATGAGGCCCAGCATGTAGGTTTCCGGCCCCAGCGCGTAGGCGCGGTTGGCCTCGTCCTGCACCACCATTCCGGCGCGGATCAGTGCCAGCATCAAGCGGCGCACGGTGGGGCGGCTGAGGCCCGTGGCCTCGGTCAGTTTCGTCATGGGGACGGGCGCGCCGCCGCCCTGCCCGACGAGGGACAGGAGCATCAGGGCGCGATCGACGCTTTGCGCGCCGCCAGCGGTCTTCGGGTCTTCCTGTGTATCCATGATGTGGACGTTTTTCTCCTCGCTTGAATTCATGGTGCGCGATGGTTTTTCCGATGGCAAGGGCTTTACAGTTTTCTGTTTACAGTCTGGCGCAGGGATGCGTACCTTACATGCTAGGGAGATGTATCCACAATGTGGATCAATGCAAATTTGGGAGGAAACCTGATGAAAACCCTGACCTCTGCGGTCGCGCTGACCATGGCGCTGGCCGGTGCGGCCCATGCCGAAAGCCTCGTCATGCAATCGATCTATCCGTCCTCGCTGCCCCTGCTGGGCGACAGCGGCGTGCGTCTGACCGAGCAGGTGGAAAAGCTGACCGGCGGTGACCTGACCATCGAGTTCAACGAACCCGGCGCCATTGTCGGCGGCAACGAGATGTGGGACGCGATCAGCACCGGCGCGGTGGACGCGGGCTGGTATTCGCCCGGTTTCGCGCAGGGCATCATTCCTTCGGCGGCGATCTTTACCGCTGTGCCATTTGGCCCGGACGTGCGCGAATACACCGCGTGGTGGTACAACGGCGATGGCAAGGAAATCTGGGCCGAGATCACCGCGCCCTACAACATCCACACCGAGCTGTGCACCATCCTCGTCCCCGAGGCCTCGGGCTGGTTCGCCAAGGAAATCAACACCCCCGCCGACCTGCAGGGCGTGAAGATGCGGATCTTCGGCCTTGGCGCCAACGTCATGCAGAAGCTGGGGGTCGAGGCGCAGTCCATGCCCGTCGCCGACACGCTGACCGGCCTGCGGCTGGGGACGATCGACGCCGCCGAGGTGTCCTTTCCGCTGATCGACAAGTCCGTGTCGATGAACGACTACGCCAAGAACTACTACTTCCCCGGCTGGCACCAGCAGACCTCGCTGATCACCTTTATCGTCAATCAGGACGTATGGGACGGTCTGGATGAGCAGAAGCAGTTCGCCATCCAGACCGCCTGTCAGGCCAACGTCGCGCTGACCTCGGCCGAGGGTGAGGCCAAGCAGTTGCAGCCGCTGGCCGATCTGGAGGCCGCCGGTGTCACGGTCCACAAGTGGAACGACGAGATGATGGGCGCCTTCCAGACCGCTTGGGACGAAGTGGTTGCCGAGCAGTCCGAGGCGGACTCGGATTTCAAGCGCGCATGGGAGAGCCTGTCGGAGTTCCGCGCGAATTTCTCCAAGTGGTCGGACCTCGCCTACATCAAGTGATCCTCCTGCCGGGCGGGCTCCTCATAACCGCCCGGCACCTTTTCCCATAGGTACTTCATGACTTTGCTGACGTGGTCCGAGCGGCTGGCCCTGCCTTGCCGCGCGGTGGCGAAACTCTGTGGCTGGCTGTTGCTGCTGCTGATGGCCGTGATCCTCTATGATGTGATCGGGCGGCGTTTCTTTGCGACGGGGTCGTTCAAGTTGCAGGAGCTGGAATGGCACCTGCACGGCGCGATTGCCGTGCTGTGTTTCGGCTATGCCTACGTAGAAAACGCCCATGTCCGCATCGACCTCGTCAGCCAGCACATGCGCCGCAACACGCGGCTGTGGGTGGAGATCGTGGCGATTGTGGCCTTCCTGATCCCCTTCATGGCGCTGCTGACCTGGTATGGCTACGACTTTACCCTGCGGTCGTTCCAGCGTGGCGAGGGATCGCCCGGCGGCATCGGCCTGCCCAATCGCTGGATCATCAAGTCGATGATTCCTCTGGGGGCTGTGCTGACGATCCTTGGCGGTCTGTCGGTGCTGTTGCGCGCGCTCGCCGCGTTGAAGCGCCCCGATCTGGAGGCGCGGATATGATCGAGCTGATCTCTGCCGCGCTGCCCGGCGCGATGTTCCTGTCGCTGATCGTGGCGCTGTTTTCCGGCGCGCCGGTGGCGGTGATGCTGATGGGCATTTCGCTGGTCTTCGGCCTGCTAGCTGTCTGGACCGGCGATATGAAGATGGTGCATGCGACGCTGCTGCCCAACCGGATTTTCTCCGGGACCATCGAGAATGCCGTGCTGGTGGCCGCGCCCATGTTCATCCTGATGGGCCTCATCATGGAGAAGACGCGCATCGCCGAGGACTTGCTGGTCACGTTGCAACGGCTGATGCGCGTGATCCCCGGCGGGCTGGCGCTGGCGGTGGTGCTGATGGGCACGATCCTCGCCGCCGCGACGGGCATCATCGGCGCGTCGGTGGTGATGCTGACGACGCTGGCGATCCCCACGATGGTGGAACGTGGCTATGACAAGGGGCTGGCGGCGGGGACCGTGGCCAGTGCGGGGACCTTGGGTATCCTGATACCGCCGTCGGTCATGCTGGTCTTCATGGGCGATCTGTTGTCGATCTCGCTGGGGCGGTTGTTCGTTGCAGCACTGATCCCGGGCCTGCTGCTGTCGCTGGCCTACGTGGTCTACATCGTTGTGCGCTCGGCCCTGCAGCCGTCTATCGCGCCCAAGGCGCCGGCCTCAGCAGAGGATACCTCGGGCCTGTGGCTGGAGACGCTGAAGTCGGTGCTGGCGCCATTGGTGATGATCGTCGCGGTGCTGGGATCGATTCTTGGCGGCATCGCCACCCCGACCGAGGCGTCGGGGGTGGGCGTCTTTGCCGCGCTGCTGCTGGGCGCGCTGCGCGGGCGGCTGAACCGCGAGACGCTGAACGACAGCATGGACGGCAGCATCAAGACGCTGGGAATGCTCTTCTTCATCTTCGTCGGCGCGACGGCGTTTTCTTATATCTTCCGCAAGGTCGGCGGAGAGCACTTCATCGTCGAAACCGCCAATGCGCTGCCGTTCGGTGAATGGGGCCTGCTGATTGCCATGATGGCGATGATCTTTGTCATGGGGTTCTTCTTTGACTGGATCGAGATCACGCTCATCATGCTGCCGATCTTTGCCCCCATCGTGCAGGCCATGGATCTTGGCGACCATGTGGCGCGCGGCGACATGATCTACTGGTTCGCCATTCTTGTGTCGCTGAACCTTCAGACGTCCTTCCTGACGCCGCCGTTTGGCTTTGCGCTGTTCTACTTGAAAGGTGCGGCGGGGAACCTGCTGTCGATGCGGGACATCTACACGGGGATCATCCCCTTTGTTCTGCTGCAACTGGTGATCCTCGGGCTGGCCATTGCCTTTCCCGACCTTGCCATGTGGCTTCCAAACAAGGTGTTCGAATGACGGGACGTGTTGCGGGCAAACGGGTTGCCGTGATCGGGGCCGGATCGGTGGGCGACGGTTGGGGCAATGGCAAGGCGGCGGCGGTGCTCTATGCCCGCGAAAGGGCGCAGGTCTTGTGCGTCGACCGCGCGCCCGAGGCGGCGGAGGCCACCGCACAGGTGATCCGCAACGAGGGCGGGCAGGCGCATGTTTTCGCGGGCGACATGACCGACCCGCAGGCGGCGCGGTCAATGGCCGAGGCGGCGCGCACGGCCATGGGTGGCCTTGACGTGCTGCATTTCAACATCGGGATCAGCAAACCGGGCGGCGTGGAGGTCACGGAATTTGACAGCTGGCAAAAGGTCTTCGCGGTGAACTTGGACGCCGCGTTCCATTGCACGCAGGCGGCCTTACCCCTGCTCGAGGACGGTGGTGGAGCCATAGTTTACATCTCCAGCCTCGCAGGGGAATCGAATGGACCCTATCGCTACGTGGGCTACGAGGCATCCAAGGCCGCCTTGCAGCGCATGTCCAAATCCGTCGCCATCGAATACGCGGCGCGCGGCGTCCGGGCGAATTGCGTCCTGCCCGGCATGATCGACACACCGCACGCGGCTGCCTTCATCAAGCCCGGCAGCGACCGTGTCGAGCTGTCCCACCAGCGCGCCGCAAAGGTGCCGATGAAGCGGCAGGGCACGGCCTGGGACGTGGCCGAGGCGGCAGTCTTCCTCGCCTCGGACGCCGCCGGGTTCATCACGGGAGTCGACCTGCGGGTGGACGGCGGGATGGGGACGCTGTTCGGCGGTGCGGATTAGACCTTGGTCACTTCGTTCTTCACCTGACCCCAGGTGAGGAGGGTAAACACCGCCGTTCCGCCCGCGACGTTCCCCGCCAGAACCGGCAGGAAGAAGCGGGTGAACATCTCCCATATGCTGCTTTCGCCGTACCAGATCAGCAGGCCTGCCTCGACCGATCCTGCGATGACGTGGGCAAAGCCCGCTGCGGCCATGAGCCATGTCATCGCGAGGATCACGAAAAACGCGCTGTTCTGCGCGGCGGGGATGATCCAGACCACTGCCGCGATGATGATGCCCGCCGGGATGGCGCGGTAGAAGTTCGCGGTGGCTGTGCCGTCTGTGGCGTGATGGGCCACGGCCAGCAGGCTTTCGGTTGCCTCGAGCGGGATGAGGTCCGGCATGTGCAAGAACCACGAAGCGATGGCTGCGCCCACGATATTGGCCACCAACACGATGCCCCAGAGCCGGAACATGCTCAGCAGGCAGCTGAGCGACTGGCGCGTGACCACGGGCAGGACGGTCGTGATGGTGTTCTCGGTGAACAGTTGCATCCGGCCAAAAATCACCACCATGAAGCCGACCGAATAGCCGAGCGCCTCGATCAGGATCGCCCAGTCGGCTTCGGGCAGGTGGTGTTTCAAAACGGCCTGCGTGATGACCGAAAGCGAGATCAGGATGCCCGCCGCGATGCCGGAATAGATCAGCGAGACGGTGGGGCGTTCCAGCTCCTCCTCGCCGTCGCGGCGGATGACCTCGTAGATCAGGCGGGCGGAGAGGCGGGAGGCGCGAAAGACGCTGGCCTCGTCCGCCGGGTCGCGGATGGCCTTGGCGTTGGAGTGTTCGGAGTCATGCGGGGCTTTGGCGAGATCGTGCATGACGCATCAACCACGCATCACGCGGTTTGGTTCCCCTGCGTCGGCGCAGGTCTGTTGTGCGTCCTGCGCCGGGTCGTCAGATCCCCATCAGCACTCTCGCGGCCCGTGCCAGCACCAGCGGGTCGAGGTCCGTTCGCGCCACCGGCGGCGGGGGATCGATACGATGCGTCAGGGCCGAAACCGCCGCGCGGGCCGAGCGCACCGAGTATTCCACGGTGAACACGCAATCGCGGGGCTGTTCCACGAATTGCCCCATCAGGGCAAAGTTCGCCGCGCCGGAGGGGCGTACGCCCGGGCGGTCTCCGGGGCGGCGGGGCATGAACTGGCTGGTGATGAAGGGCATCCGGCAAGGGCGGACCTTTGCGGTGTCGAACCATGCTTTCTGTTCGGGCGTCAGGCGCAGATGATGGGCCAACTCCGTGATGATCTCGTCGCCGGTCGCCTGCCACATCGGTTTCTTCACCACGTCTCCGGGACGGTCGCCGCGCAGCCCGTAGCCCCAGAAGACATAACGCCCGTGCTGCTGGCCCCGGAAATGCGGCTGGTGAAAGATCACGAAGGACATGAGCCAGCCCGAATCCGCGATGGTCACCAGCCCGCCGGTGCCGGTGCGGTTGCCGGAATAGTCCTCCATGAACTCGATGAAATCCGGGCCGTCGAGGGTGACGGTGAAGGAATTCCACGCGGTCTTTTGCGTGTCGCCGCAAAACGCCTCGGGGCGGCCAAAGCCCTCGTGCTCCGAGGCCAGCTTGCGCCACAGCGTCCAAGCACCGCCGGGCGCGTCGTCCAGCACCGGCGCGGTGTCGTTGTCGCCAAGGGCCGAGCCATCGGTCATCGACCCGAGGGTGAGATAGACGAAATCCATGCCGCCCACGGCGATGGAACTGCCGTCCTGCATCCTGAGCGCCGTGATGCGCCGCGACTGGCGAGTGCCCTCCAGAGTCACATCCACCAGTTGCTTGGTCAGTTCCATCCGCACGCCGCGCGCCCGCAGCCACGCCACGATGGGCGCAATCATCGAATCATACTGGTTGTAGCGGGTGCGCAGGATGCCTTCGATCCGGGTGAACCCGGGGAAGAGGTGGATGAAGCGTTTCAGGTAGCGGCGCATTTCCTGCAAGGAATGCCACGGCTGGAACGAAAACATCGTGGCCCACATGATCCAGAAGTTCGATTCGAGGAACTCCGGGCGGAACCAGCTGTCGATGGTGCGCTGCTCCAGCCCGTTTTCCGGGTGCAGGATCAGGTGGTTGATGTCGAATATGTCGTGCGGAGACAGGCCGAGCGTGAACCGGTCCTCGGCGGGTTTGCCGTCGCGGATCAGGCGGCAATTGCCCGACCCCGGCACCATCTGATTGAAGGCGAGGACATCTTCCTTGACCGAAACGGTCGGATCGTCCGCCGAGGGAATGGACCCCAGCAGGTCGAAGGTATTGGCGAAATGCTCCTCGAACATGCGCCCGCCGCGCACGAGGTAGCCCTGTTGCGCATCGCCAGACCCGTCCAGTGACCCGCCCGACACGCCGAGTTGTTCGTGGATCGTGATATCCTCGCCCGCGACGCCCGCGTCCCGCACGAGGTAAACCGCCGCCGCAAGACCGGCGATGCCGCCGCCGACGATGTGATGATGTGCCGTTGCCATGGTCGCCTCCTCCCTTTCAGAGGAGGCTATTGTCCCACGGACGCGACCCGCGCACCTTGACGCGGGTCAGGTTTTCAGACGTCCAGCCAGCGCTCCTCGCGCGAGCTTTGCTGGATGCGCTCCACCAGCGTCTGTATGCCCAGACCCTTGCGGAAGTTGAACGGCTCGTCCGCGCCGCCGTGGATGGCGTTGACGTAGCCCGCCACCTCGACCGCCTTCAGGTCGTTGAACCCGATCTGGTGTCCGGCGGCGACGCAGAAGTTGCCGTAGGGCGCATGGGTGGGCGCGGCCTCGATCCGGCGGAAACCCTGACGGCCCGGCGCATCGGCGGTCGAGAAGAAGTGTAGCTCGTTGAACCGTTCCTGGCTGAAGCACAGCGCGCCCTTGGTGCCGTAGACCTCGAAGTCGTGCTGCATCTTGCGGCCCGTGGCGATCCAGTTGCCCTCGATGCTGCCGGTGGCGCCATTGGCAAAGCGCAGGAAGGCGCGGCCCACGTCGTCCACCTCCACGTCGCGTTTGCCGCCGTAGCCGTCCGGGCGTTGCGGGATCATCGTCACACAGTCACCCATGACGCGGCTGATCGGCCCCAGCAGGAATTCCGCCGTCGCCAGCGCATGACTGCCGATGTCCGCCAGCGCGCCGCCGCCCGCCGGGTCGTGCCGGAAGGTGTAGCAGCCCGAGGCATCGGCCATGTAATCCTCGGCGTGCAGCCCGCGATAACCACGGATTTCGCCCAGTTCCCCGGCCTCGATCATCTCGCGCGCCAGTTTCAGCATCGGGTTGCAAAGGTAGTTGAACCCCACCTGAGTCTTCACGCCCGCACGCTCTGCGGCCTCCGTCATCTCCAGCGCGTCTGCGGCGGTGGGGGCGAGGGGTTTCTCGCAGTAGACATGCTTGCCAGCGGCGATGGCGGCCAACGCCATCTCCTTGTGCAGCGCGTTGGGCGAGGTGATGTTCACCACGTCGATCTCGGGGTTGGCGACCATGGCGCGCCAGTCGCTCGTGGCATTGGCGAACCCAAACGCATGGGCGGCGCGGGCGGCAGCGTCATCGGTGATGTCGGCAACGGTGTGCAGTTCGATCCGGGCGGGCAGGTCAAAGACCTTTTCGGCGGTGGCATAGCCAAAGACATGCGCCTTGCCCATGAAGCCCGAGCCGATCAGTCCGACGCGAAGTACCGGTTTGTCCATCTGGGAAATCCCTGTCCTTGTGGCCCGGACCTCCTCCCGGCCTTTCGCAACTTTTGTTGCGGGGTGGGCGGGCTGTCAATTCCCGCCTCGGACAGTTCTATCATGCCTGCAAGTTGGGGCAGGGCCATGAGGCCCCGCCCCTCATTTTCACTTGATCGCGCGGCGCTCGTTGGCCAGTCCGCGCCAGATCGCCCAGCACATCACCAGCAGAACCAGCGTGAAGGGCAGGCCCGTGGAGATCACCATGGATTGCAGCGATTGCAGACCGCCCGCCGAAAGCAGCAGCACGATGGCCACGGCACCTTCGAAGATCGCCCAAAAGGCGCGCTGCGGCACCGGCGCGTCGACCTTGCCACCCGCCGTGATCGTGTCGATCACCAGCGAGCCGGAGTCCGACGAGGTGACAAAGAACACCACGACCAGCACGATGCCGATGATCGAGGTGATCTGGGTCAGCGGCAGCGCGTCGAGCATCTTGAACAGCTTCAGTTCGAGGCTCGCGTCTTGCGCGGCGGTATAGCCGTCCGTGATGACCTGGTGCAGGGCCGTGCCGCCAAAGACGGACATCCACAGCACGCAGACCAGCGAAGGGATCAGCAGCACGCAGACGACGAATTCACGCACGGTACGGCCACGGCTGACGCGCGCGATGAACATGCCGACGAACGGCGACCAGCTGATCCACCAGGCCCAGTAGAACGCGGTCCAGCCCTGGCTGAAGTTCACGTCTTCACGGCCGATCGGGTTCGACAGGGCGGGCAGGTATTGCAGGTAGGCCAGCAGGCTGTCCGCGAACAAGGTCAGCAGCCAGATGGTCGGGCCGACCAGCAGGACAAAGATCAGCAGCAGGAAGGCGAGGCCCATGTTGATCTCGGACAGGACCTTTACCCCGCCATCGAGGCCACGCAGCACCGACACCAGCGCCACGGCGGTGATGCAGGAGATCAGGATGACTTCGGTGGTGGAGCTGACCGGGATGCCGAACAACTCGTTCAGGCCCGCGTTGGCTTGTGTCGCGCCAAAGCCCAGCGAGGTGGCAAGGCCAAAGAGCGTGGCAAACACCGCGATGATGTCGATGATATGCCCGGTCCAGCCCCAGACGCGGTCCCCGAAGATCGGGTAGAAGGCCGAGCGGATCGTCAGTGGCAGGCCCTTGTTATACGAGAACAGCGCCAGCGCGAGGCCCACCACGGCATAGATCGCCCAGGGGTGCAGGCCCCAGTGGAAGATCGTCGCGGCCATGCCCAGACGTGCAGCCTCGGCTTCGTTTCCTGCTGCTGCGCCCAAGGGGGCCCAGTCGGTGCGGATGCCGTCTTCGCCCACGGCGGTGCCGCCCAGCGAGGAGGAGAAGTGGCTCATGGGTTCCGACACGCCGTAGAACATCAGGCCGATGCCCATGCCCGCCGCAAACAGCATGGCGAACCAGCCGACATAACCGTAGTCCGGGGTGGCTGCCGTGCCGCCAAGGCGAACGTTGCCGGCGGGCGTCACGATCAGCAGCAAGCAGAAGATGACAAAGATGTTCGCCGCGCCGAGGAAGAACCAGTCAAAGCGCGTCGTGACCGCGCTGAAGAGCCAGCTGAAGGCCGCCCCCGCCTGTTCCGGCAGTGCCAGCGTGTAAAAGACGAAGGCCACGATCGCGAGGCCGGAGATGGCAAAGACCGGGTTGTGGATGTCGAACCCGAAGGGGCCGACGCTGCCTTCGACGTTGTCCTGGCCGATTTCGTATTCGGTGTCGATGATATGGGATTGGCCGTCAGGTGCGGGTATCCCGTCCCCGGCACCAGTGCTCTGGTCCGTCATGTGTCCTCTCTTTCCTTTTGTGTCCTGTTGCGGGCGTCAAACGTCGCGCACGAGAAAAACCGACGCCTTCACGTGACCGGCAATCGAGACGCCATGGGCGGCCCAGAGGTAATCGGCGGCGTTGGGTACATGGGTGGCCATGACGACAAGATCGGCCCCCAGCTTGCCGACCGTTTCGACCAGCAGTTTGTCCAGATCGATTGCAGGATCATGGGCGGTCACGGTTTCGGACATGGCGTCGATGCCGTGTTCCGTGGCCTGTGCGCTGGCGAAGTCCGCCAGTTTCGCGGCGTATTCCTCGGGAGAGTGCGCCGTCTTGCCGGGCGCTGTGCCTGTCACCCCGATGTAGGTCACGCTTGCGCCGTGGCGCTTTGCGAGATCGGCCCCGGTGGCCAAGGCCTTGCCCAGCTTGTCGGCATGGGCGAGATCGACGGGTATGGCGATTTTCTGGAACATGTCCCCTCCTTCTGTTGTTGTCGCGGACGTTGTTTGCGTAACGAAACGTTAACAAAGAAAGCGTGCCCGCATGGCGCAGGTGCGACCGGATGTCGCCAATAAGGGACATTTCGGCCGGTCACGATACCGTGACGGGCCAGCTAGTGCTTTATGTCACCCGTGTCCAACACCGGGGAGGCATCAAGGTCATCGGCGTCCAGCATCTGCGCGACTCGCTCCAACCCTGCCATCAGCATGGCCTGCTCCCAGTCCTCCATCGCGGCGAACTTGCGGACGAATCGCTGTTGCAGCGGGTCCGGCGCGGCGTCGAGCGTGGTCTGGCCTTTCTCGGTGATGCAGATGTCGATCTGGCGGCCGTCGGTCTTGGACTTTTCGCGCGTGACCATGGATTCGCGCACCAGCTTGTCCACCAGGGACGTCACCGTTGCCTGACTGACCCGCATCCGGGTCGAGATTTCCTTTGCCGTGGCAAAGCCTTTTTCGCCGATGATCTGAAGCACCCGGAACTGGACTGCGGTGATGCCCGCCACCTGTTTGAGGTCTTTGCCATAAAGCTCCGTGGCGCGGATGATGCGCCGCAGGGCGATCAGGCTCGCATCGACGCGGTCCATTGTCTCTCCTGTCACTCTCAGGTGCCAGACTACCGGGGCTTCCAATGGTTCACAAGGCGCTTTCGTTTCGTTAATCAAAGTTAATTGCCTCCATAAAACTTGGATTTATGGGGTAAAATATGGGATATTCCGGCGAAATGTCAAAAAAACTACTTTGCCTATTGAAATAATCTGGAACGACGATACTTTGACGATCGAAGAAAACAGCCGACGAGAGACACATGCAGCACCCCCGTGACCTTGCCCGTACGAGTATCCCCAACCTGCGCAAGCCCGCAGCCGAGGATGGCCCGGCCATCTGGGACTTGGTGCGCGCGTGCAAGCCGCTCGACGAGAATTCGATCTACTGCAACCTGTTGCAGTGCGATCATTTCGCCGACACCTGCGTGGTGGCCGAGCTGGACGGGGAGGTCGTCGGCTGGATCTCGGGCTACCTGACGCCGAACGCGGATGACACGCTGTTCGTCTGGCAGGTCGCCGTGTCCGAGCGCGCGCGTGGTCTGGGCCTCGGCGTGCTGATGCTGCAATCGCTTTTGAACCGCGACGTCTGCGAGAATGTTCAGCGCCTTCAGACCACCATTACGGCTGACAATGCGGCGTCCTGGGGCATGTTCCGCAAGTTCGCCCGCATCCAGGGCGGCACGCTCGACAGCGAACCGCACTTCCTGCAATCGCAGCACTTCGAAGACCGCCAGAAGACCGAGAACATGGTCACAATCGACCTGGCGTCCGAACGGATGGAGCGCGCCGCGTAACGCGCGCCCAACCCCCCTTCCCATCACCTGTACATATAGAAAGGAGCAGTCCATGACCGCTTCGACAATTTCCGTGTTCAAGCGCCGTGAATCCGAGGCGCGCAGCTACTGCCGCAGCTTCGACACCGTGTTCACCAAGGCCTCCGGATCCGAGATGACGGACGCCGAGGGGCGCACCTACATCGACTTCCTCGCGGGCTGTTCGTCCCTGAACTACGGCCACAACGATCCCGACATGAAGGCCGCGCTGATCGAGCATATCTCGAACGATGGCGTGGCCCATGGTCTCGACATGCACACCGAGGCCAAGCAGGCCTTCCTCGAAACCTTCGAGTCCACCGTGCTGAAGCCGCGCGGCATGGACCACAAGGTCATGATGGTCGGCCCCACCGGCACCAACGCCGTCGAGGCCGCGCTGAAGCTGGCGCGCAAGGTGACCGGGCGGTCGAACGTGATCGCCTTCACCAATGGCTTTCACGGCATGACCATGGGCGCGCTGGCGGCGACCGGCAACGCGGGCAAGCGCAGCGGCGGCGGCATGGACCTGCATGGCGTGACCCGTATGCCCTTTGAGGGTGCCTTTGGTCCCGACGTGGACACGCTGGCGATCATCGAGCAGATGCTCGACAACCCGTCTTCGGGCATCGACGCCCCCGCCGCCTTCCTGCTGGAGCCGGTGCAGGGCGAGGGCGGTCTGAACGCCGCGTCCAAGGAATGGATCGAAGGCATCGGTCGCCTGGCGAAAAAGCACGGCGCGCTGCTGATCCTCGACGACATCCAGGCGGGCATCGGCCGCTGCGGCACGTTCTTCTCCTTCGAGGAGATGGATGTGCAACCCGACCTGATCCCGCTGGCAAAGTCGCTGTCCGGTTTCGGTCTGCCCTTCGCCGCGCTGCTGATCCGTCCGCAGCACGACATCTGGACCCCGGCCGAGCACAACGGCACCTTCCGTGGCAACACCCATGCCTTCGTCACGGCACGCGTCGCGCTGGAGAAATTCTGGACCGGTGACACCTTCCAGCAGGACATCGCGCGCCGTGCCGCGATCGTCGAAAAGGGGCTGCAAGCCATCGCCGACATGATCCCCGGCGCGACCCTCAAGGGCCGTTCCATGATGCGCGGCGTCGACGTCGGCTCGGGCGAGCTGGCGGGCGAGATTTGCGCCCTCGCCTTCGAGCGTGGCCTCATCATCGAGACCTCGGGGGCAAACGACGAGGTGGTCAAGATCCTCGCCCCCCTCACGACACCCGACGAAACGCTGCAACGCGGCCTCGACATCCTGATCGCCGCCGCGCGTGACGTCCTTTCCACAACCAAAATGGCAGCGGAGTAACAGACATGATCGTTCGCGACTTCAACAAAATCACCAAGAATGACCCCGACCGCGTCGTGTCCGATGCGCAGTGGACCTCTGTCCGCATGCTGCTGGCCCACGACAAGATGGGCTTTTCTTTCCACATCACCTTCCTCGAGGCCGGATCGGAGCACACCTTCGAGTACAAGAACCACTTCGAAAGCGTCTACTGCATGCAGGGCAAGGGCTCGATCACCGATCTCGCCACCGGCGAGACGCATGCGATCAAGCCGGGCGTCATGTATGCGCTCGACCAGCACGACCGCCACATCCTGCGCGCGGAGGAGGAACTGGTTATGGCCTGCTGTTTCAATCCGCCGGTGACCGGCAACGAGGTGCATCAGGCCGATGGCTCCTATGCCGCCCCCGCCCTGGAGGACGCGTAAGCCATGAGCCATACGGTCGAAAAGATCGGCGGGACTTCCATGTCCCGCCTCGATGAACTGCGCGACACGGTCTTTACCGACCACGGGCGGACTGACTACGGGCGGTTCTTCGTCGTCTCGGCCTTCGGCGGCATCACCAACCTGCTGCTGGAACACAAAAAGACCGGCACGCCTGGCGCCTACGCCTGCTTTGCCGATGGCAAGGGGGCAGGGGCCTGGAATGCCGCGCTGGACGACGCGGCCGCCGCCATGATCGCGGCGCATTGCAACGTGCTGGATCACCCCGACGACATCGACGCTGCCACGGCAATGGTGCAGGACCGCATCGAAGGCGCGCGCACCTGCCTCGTGGATCTCGGTCGGCTTTGCTCTTATGGACATTTCCGGCTAAACGCGCATCTCCTGCAAATCCGCGAACTCCTGTCCGGCATCGGCGAGGCGCATTCTGCCTTTGTTGCAGTGCTGCTGTTGACGCGGGCGGGAGTGAATGCGCGGCTGGTTGACCTGACCGGCTGGCGCGACGAGGCAGAGGTCACGCTGGAACAGCGCATCACTTCGGCGCTCGACGGCGTGGACCCGATGGCCGAGATGCCCATCGTCACCGGCTACGCGCAATGTTCCGAGGGGCTGATGCGCGAATACGATCGTGGCTATTCCGAGGTGACCTTCTCGCGCATGGCCGCGCTGACCGGTGCGCGCGAGGCGATCATCCACAAGGAATTCCACCTGTCGTCCGCCGATCCGAATCTGGTCGGTGCCGACAAGGTGCGCAAGCTGGGCCGGACCAACTACGACGTGGCTGACCAGATGGCGAACCTCGGTATGGAGGCGATCCACCCCTCGGCTGCCAAGACCCTGCGGCAGGCAGGCGTACCCCTGCGCGTGACCAATGCCTTCGAACCGCAGGACCCCGGCACCCTGATCGACGACCAGCCCGCCGAAGAAGCGGCAGTCGAGATCGTCACCGGCCTCGACGTGCTCGCGCTGGAAGTCTTCGAACAGGACATGGTGGGGGTCAAAGGCTACGACGCCGCAATCCTCGAGGCGCTGACCCGTCATGGCGTGCGCATCGTGTCGAAGGTCTCGAACGCAAATACGATCACGCATTACGTTGATGCGCCGCTCCCCGATGTGCGCCGCGTCGAAAAGGACCTGGCGGCGAAATACCCGCAGTCCGAGATCAGCACCCGCGAATTGGCGCTGGTGTCGGTGGTTGGGCGCGACCTGAACGGCCTGTCCGTGCTGACCCGTGGTCTGCTGGCCTTGGACGGCGCGGGGCTTGCGTCGCTGGGGGCTTCGCAGGGGCCGCGCAACGTGGATGTGCAGTACATCATGCCCCGGGGCGACATGGGCGCAGCCATCAAGGCCCTGCATGACTCGCTGGTTGTGGGCGACGCAAAGGCATTCCCGCGCGCGGCCTGACGCGCCTCGAATCCCTGATCGAAGGCGGCGCTTTTCCGGAGGGGCCGCCTTTCTTGTTACATTGGACCCGTATCCTGCGGCTGCGAACACGGGGGTCTGACCCGCATCGCGGATACGAGTCGGGTGATTTGGCAACCTTGCGTGGAAACGCGCCCTGAGCGGCCTGCGGCAGACAGGGCCACGGGGATTTTCTTCTGCGACGACCAAAATTCGGGCGTCTGTGATCCCCCTTGTTTTATTGGGTTTCGCGAGGGCGTCCGGCGCTTCGGCGCAGAAATCTCGCCGGTGCCGCCGGGTCAGCGGAACTTTTTTGAAAAAAGCTCTTGCGACTCTGTGATGGTCTAAGTAGATACCCCTTCACCGGCGGCGCTGAGGTGCTGGTTGGGACGCGGAACGGAGCGGATGTGACGCTGAGAGGCGGGACTGAGGCGAAGGGAAGCGGAGAAAATCAGAGGCATTGACGGGCGGGCGCGCCGGAAGTTAGGGCGCACCGGTTCGGTTTTTGTCTCTACGTTATTTGACATCGCTGGTATCTGAAGAGATATGTGGGCGGCTCTGGTCCGATCGATGGATCAACCCTCTCATATCGACTTTCCTAGGATTTAGGTCCGATGATGGAAAGGTCAGCTTCACTGTTTGAGCGGCTTTCGGTTTCTGATGAAACCTGAAGCACGTTATCAAACAGATGACTTCCAATACGTATCCTTCCTTAGCCGGGTGGATATAGGCGCGGCCCCAAAGTTGCGCTGAGTATTGGAGATGTGCAGAGGTTCGAACGTCAAGGATACGCGGTAACGCGTTTCAACTTGAGAGTTTGATCCTGGCTCAGAACGAACGCTGGCGGCAGGCCTAACACATGCAAGTCGTGCGCGCCCTTCGGGGTGAGCGGCGGACGGGTGAGTAACGCGTGGGAACGTGCCCTTCTGTTGAGGATAGCCCCGGGAAACTGGGAGTAAAACTCGATACGCCCTTAGGGGGAAGGAAGGATCGGCCCGCGTCTGATTAGGTAGTTGGTGGGGTAATGGCCTACCAAGC
>NZ_JBNAGB010000010.1:0-2500 GCF_049800975.1 Sagittula sp. S175 | reverse complement strand
CAGTACCTGAAACCGAACGCCTACAATCAGTCGGAGCTTCCTTGCGAAGTGACGGCGTACCTTTTGTATAATGGGTCATCGACTTGGTCTATCTAGCAAGCTTAAGCCGTTAGGTGTAGGCGCAGCGAAAGCGAGTCTTAATAGGGCGTCGAGTTAGATGGATCAGACCCGAAACCGAGTGATCTAGGCATGACCAGGATGAAGATAAGGTAACACTTATTGGAGGTCCGAACCCACACCTGTTGAAAAAGGTCGGGATGAGTTGTGCCTAGGGGTGAAAGGCCAATCAAACTCGGAGATAGCTGGTTCTCCGCGAAATCTATTTAGGTAGAGCGTCATCCGAATACCCCGGGGGGTAGAGCACTGGATGGGTAATGGGGCCCCACAGGCTTACTGATCCTAACCAAACTCCGAATACCCGGGAGTACTAGATGGCAGACACACTGCGGATGCTAACGTCCGTAGTGAAGAGGGAAACAACCCTGACCTCCAGCTAAGGCCCCCAATTCATGGCTAAGTGGGAAAGCAGGTGGGACGACCAAAACAACCAGGAGGTTGGCTTAGAAGCAGCCATCCTTTAAAGATAGCGTAACAGCTCACTGGTCTAATCAAGTTGTCCTGCGGCGAAGATGTAACGGGGCTCAAGCCATGAGCCGAAGCTGAGGATGCACATAGTGCATGGTAGCGGAGCGTAGTGTGACATAGCACTCATCCGTATTTGCATCCCACGGGATGTAATGACGGATAGAGTGCTTTCTGTGAAGCCGGGGCGTGAGCCATCCGGTGGAGAGATCACTAGCGAGAATGATGACATGAGTAGCGACAAAGAGTGTGAGAGACACTCTCGCCGAAAGTCCAAGGGTTCCTGCTTAAAGCTAATCTGAGCAGGGTAAGCCGGCCCCTAAGGCGAGGCCGAAAGGCGTAGTCGATGGGAACCAGGTTAATATTCCTGGGCCAGAAGGATGTGACGGATCGTGGCGGCGTGCAGGTCTTATCGGATTGACCTGTATCCAAGACGGTTCCTGGAAATAGCCCTTCATGAGACCGTACCCTAAACCGACACAGGTGGACTGGTAGAGTATACCAAGGCGCTTGAGAGAACGATGTTGAAGGAACTCGGCAAAATACCTCCGTAAGTTCGCGAGAAGGAGGCCCGGTACATGAGTGCCGGGGGCACAAACCAGGGGGTGGCGACTGTTTATTAAAAACACAGGGCTCTGCGAAGTCGCAAGACGACGTATAGGGTCTGACGCCTGCCCGGTGCCTGAAGGTTAAAAGGAGGGGTGAGAGCTCTGAATTGAAGCCCAGGTAAACGGCGGCCGTAACTATAACGGTCCTAAGGTAGCGAAATTCCTTGTCGGGTAAGTTCCGACCTGCACGAATGGCGTAACGACTTCCCCGCTGTCTCCAACATCGACTCAGCGAAATTGAATTGCCTGTCAAGATGCAGGCTTCCCGCGGTTAGACGGAAAGACCCCGTGCACCTTCACTACAGCTTCGCACTGGCATCAGTCACAACATGTGCAGGATAGGTGGTAGGCTTCGAAGCAGGGACGCCAGTCCCTGTGGAGCCTCCCTTGAGATACCACCCTTGTTCTGATTGATGTCTAACCGCGGTCCGTTATCCGGATCCGGGACCCTGCGTGGTGGGTAGTTTGACTGGGGCGGTCGCCTCCTAAAGCGTAACGGAGGCGCGCGAAGGTTGGCTCAGAGCGGTCGGAAATCGCTCGTTGAGTGCAATGGCATAAGCCAGCCTGACTGCGAGACTGACAAGTCGAGCAGAGACGAAAGTCGGCCATAGTGATCCGGTGGTCCCAAGTGGGAGGGCCATCGCTCAACGGATAAAAGGTACGCCGGGGATAACAGGCTGATACTGCCCAAGAGTCCATATCGACGGCAGTGTTTGGCACCTCGATGTCGGCTCATCTCATCCTGGGGCTGGAGCAGGTCCCAAGGGTATGGCTGTTCGCCATTTAAAGAGGTACGTGAGCTGGGTTTAGAACGTCGTGAGACAGTTCGGTCCCTATCTGCCGTGGGTGTAGGATACTTGAGAGGAGTTGCCCCTAGTACGAGAGGACCGGGGTGAACGTTCCACTGGTGGACCAGTTGTCGTGCCAACGGCAGTGCTGGGTAGCTATGAACGGACAGGATAACCGCTGAAGGCATCTAAGCGGGAAGCCCCCCTCAAAACAAGGTATCCCTGAGGACCGTGGTAGACCACCACGTCGATAGGCCGGAGATGTAAGTGCAGCAATGCATTCAGTTGACCGGTACTAATGGTCCGATAGGCTTGATTTGATCCAGTAACAGCCAGGTTACAAATCAAAGCATACACACAAGTGTAAAACACTTGGACAACAGTTGATCGTGTCTTTCCTCGGTTTGGTGGTCATAGCGAAAGCAATACACCCAGTCCCATCCCGAACCTGGCCGTTAAGTGCTTCCACGCCAATGGTACTGCGTCTCAAGACGTGGGAGAGTAGGTAACCGCCAAACCTAG